>NZ_BAABGT010000052.1:0-9229 GCF_039541715.1 Pseudonocardia xishanensis | reverse complement strand
ATGCTGCCAGGACCGCCGACACCGACGGGACCGGGCCCACTACTTCTGAAACGACGTCTAAGCACCGAATAACACGTGCCGTCCAAGCCTTCCGAGGCAAGGAGTTCATTCCAGCCCTCCCCCCTGAGGGTGGCGGGTCCTCGGCCCGGGTCAAGACCTACGCCAGCAAGCACGAGCAGCTCTCCGCCAACGTCGGCTGGTGCTTCACGCCGAACAACGCCATCACTGAGCCGCTGTCTGCCATCCCGCTGAAGCTCTACAGCAAGACCAAGTCGGGCAAGAAGGAAGACGTCGGCGAGCACGAGATCCTCTACTTGATCGACAACCCACGGCACGGGCTGACCGGTGAACAGCTACGTCAGCTGGATGGTTCGTACGTGAACTTCACCGGCGAGACCTACATCCTCATGCTCGACAAAGCCGGAGCCTTCGAGCCGCGCAAGGGTCAGTTGCCAGGAGCGTTGGACATCTTCCCTTCGCACAAGGTGGGCTTCCACCTGGGCGAGGTCTACACGGCATCGACGGTCTCGTACGCGGGCAGCTACCCGATCCGCTCCTTCATCAGGAACATCAACCCGAGTCTCGAGACCTCCACGGCTCCTCCAGGTCAGGCGACTAGACCTCGACCATCTCCGGCGCACGCTCGCACGACGGGACGCGCCGTTCGCAACGTTGCTCGCTGGTCGTTCGCGGTCGTTCGCTTTGCTCCATCCGAGTGATCTGATCTCATTCGACCTCGGAACCGAGACGCGCCTGCGACGGTCACCCGCGGGTGAACGCCGAGGCCGCCACGGTCGGACTCGCCGACGGGAGACAGGGTCATGCGAACGAGCGCGAACGACGTGCGAACGGCCGCGACGAGGCTGGGAGCTGTGCTCATGTCCTCCCGCGCCCGCGTGGCCCCGTCCGCCGCTGCCGCCGCGCTCTGCGTGTCGGTGGTGGCGGGCTGTTCGGAGTCATCCGCTCCTGCGCCCATCCCGTCGCCTTCGCCGGCTCCGTCGGCAGCCGACGCTCTCGCGGCATACGCGGAGTTTTGGCGGCTGAGTGGGCTCGCGTCACAGACGCCGGGGAGTCAGGACTGGGTCGTGCCCCTCTCGACGGTGGCGCGCGGCCAGGCGCTCGATGATCTCGTGCTCGAGATCCGCAACTATGAATCCCTGCCGGCTCATCTGGAGGGGCAGGTGCGGACCGAGCCCGTCGTGGATCCCTCAGTCCCGCCGACCGCGGACCGCGTCGCGGTGCTCGACTGCGTCGACATCAGCGGCTCCACGCTCGTCGCGGACGGCGACGGCAGGGTGCTCGACGACCAGCAGAACCAGTCGACCCGCTACCGCTATCGCGCGGTCGTCGCGAGGGAGGGATCACGGTGGCTTGTGGAACGCACCTCCCCCGCCTTGGACGAGCCGTGCTGACCGCTGCGGCAGTGGGGCTCACGGTGGCGGCAGCCACCGGGGCCGGCCCGTCGCCGATGCTCCAGCAACCCGGACGCTGTGCGGTGGTGGTCAGCTCTGGCCGATGCCTTGTCCAGGCAGCAGATCCCGGCCGCCCCGGTGGCCCAGAAGCACCGGCAGTGACGCCACAGACGCCACGAACGTCCGGACCGTCACCGCGGAGTCGAGCAGCCGCGGCGCTCCCGGCCACGCGCGACCAAGCCGACGCCACGGCCGACGAGATCCAGCGCGCGCTCGGCGTCGTCGACCAGCCGGAGGCTATCCCGGCCGAAGTCCCGGGCCCCGCTCCCGTCGTCGCGCAACCAGTGGTGGATCCCGCCGTGCCTGCCCAGATCGCCATCAACGAGCTCGACCTGGCGGCGCCGACCATCCGGTTCTCGGGAGGCGACCCGGCGGTCGTCGGAGTCCCCGTCTGGTTGTGGCTCGACGGCGTCGATGGGATTCCACCATCGGCGACCGCCGCGGTGGGCACGGCTAGAGTCACCGCCACCGCGCGGCTGACCGCGGTCGAATGGACGCTGGGACCACCCGGGGCGGAGATCGTCTGTCGTGGTGCGGGCACCCCGTGGATCGGCCAGGACGGGCCGTCACCCGACTGCGGCTACAGCTACACGCTGCGATCCCTCCCGGAGCGGACCGGCGGCTCCGGTCGGTTCCCCGTGACGGCGACGGCTGTGTGGCAGGTCGCCTGGCAGGGGATCTCCGCCGGGGCCCCGGTCGAGGGCGGGGAGGAGCTTCGATTGACCACCGAGACGTCGATCGCGGTCGACGAGGTCCAGACACTCGTGGTGGGCGAGGGCGAATGACGACCGAGACCTCTGCGCCACGCTCCTCTACCGTGTCTCGCACCCCTCACGGTGTCCATCGACGGCGGAGCCAGATCGTTGCGGCGGGCCTGGCGGCCTTCGGCGTTCTCGCCTCGTTCTTCGTGATCAGCAGTCTTGCCGACAGAGAGCAGGTCGTCGCGGTAGCTCGGACGGTCTCCGTCGGGTCGGTCATCCGCGTGGAGGACGTGACACCGGCGCAGCTGCCCCGAGACTCCGGGCTCGCAGGCCTCGCATGGAGCGAGGTCGGCCGCGTCGTCGGGCAGACAGCAGCCACGACGCTGTTGCCGGGCCAGATCGTGGTCCCGCAATCCCTTGGTGCTGCCCCGGTGCCAGGACCAGGCCAGGCTGTCGTCGGGATCGCGGTCTCCGCAGGGCTGGCACCGTCGACGGCTCTTGGCCGCGGCGACCGGGTCGCGATCATCGACACGACGACAGGCGGGTCCGGGACCCTGGGGGAGGTCCTCGCAGAGGCGACGAGCGGGGCCCAGATCCGCACCATCGACATCGTGGTCGATGCGGCCGATGCTGCCGGAGTAGCGGCGCTGTCCCGGTCCGGGCAGGCGGCGGTGGTCCTGCTCGAGGATCGATGAGCCGATGATGATCAGCGTCGTCACCACGAAGGGGAGCCCCGGCGCGACCACACTCTGCCTGGCCCTGGCGTCCAGCTGGCCGGAGCCGGTGATCGTGTTCGACGTCGATCCTCAGTGCGGCAGCGTGTTGACCGGGTTGACCGACGGCGCCGTGCAGACCGAGCACGTACTGGTCGATGTGCTCGTGGATGCCCGCCGTACCTCTCTCGAGTCCGCCCTGCAGCGGCACGTCTCCCGGCCGGTCCCCCACGGACCGCTGTTGCTCGGTGGCTTCGGAGCACCCGAGCAGGCGATAGGGGTGGACTTTGCCTCCCTCGCCAGGAAGTTCACCGAGATCGTCGACGCGGACGTGATCGTCGACGTCGGGCGGTTCGCAATCTCGCACCCGGTCAACGCCCTCCTTCACGAGAGCGATCTCGTCCTGGTCGTCACGGACTCCTCGTTCAACGGAGTTCGTGCCCTCGTCCGGAGCCTCCCCGCCCTGACCCGAGAGGCGGACGACGTGCCGATCGCCCTCGCTGTCGTGGATCCCGACAAGCCCTACGGGGGGCAGGACATCGGCAGGGCGTGTCAGAGGAAGGTCCTCGGAGAGATCCCCTTCGACCCGCGAACGGCGGCCGTCTGGTCGGATGCCGCCCCGCTGCCGTCGCGCCACCGACGCCGTCCATTGACCCGCGCCGCGGAGCAACTCGCCACCACGATCCGAGCCGAGCTCGATGCCTATGCCGACGGTGTGTCGGCATGAGCGACCAGACGATCGCTGAAATCCACGGTGCTGTGCTCGACCGCCTCGGGCGCCTCGGTGGCCGGGACAGGCTGACCACCGCGGACCAACGTCAGCTGATCCGCTCCTGGATCGGGGAGGAGCTGTCCACCGAGTCCGAGCGACGGAGCGACGCCGGCCTCGTCCAGCTCACCTCGGCGGAGGAGTCGACCATTCTCCGGCGGGTCGAGAATGCGATCTGGGGCCTCGGGGCACTCCAAGAACTGCTCGACAACCCGGACATCGAGGACGTTTACATCACGGGCTGCGATCCGCCGCTCGTGCGCTTCCGGGACGGAGTCATCCGCCGCGCACCGACGGGGCTCGCTGAGTCCGACACCGCGCTCATCGAGCAGATCCAGTTCATCGCCGGACACCACTCGACCTCCGAGCGGGCCTTCTCGCCCTCGCAGCCGTTCCTCAACATGCGCCTGCCAGACGGCTCTCGCCTGGCGGCGATGCGCGACGTGGTCCGCCGGCCCACGGTGACCATCCGCCGTCACCGGCTCGCTCGCCTGACACTCGACGATCTGGTCCGGATGGGCACGCTGTCCGAGCAGGCTGCCGAGTTCATTCGCGCGGTCGTCCGGGCCAAGGGCAACATCATCTTCACCGGTCCCCCGGGAGTCGGGAAGACGACGCTCGCGCGCAGCGCCGCAAGGGAGATCCCGTCGACCGAGCGGGTCGCGACGCTGGAGACGGAGTTCGAGCTCGGGCTGGCCGATCTCCCTGACGCGTCCCCGTTGCTGATTGCCTTGGAAGCCCGTCCCGGCTCGACGGAGTCGGATCCAGTGACCGGGCATCGCGCAGGCGAGATCACGCTCTCCGACCTCGTTCACCAGGTACTTCGGATGTCGGTCACCCGGGTCATCGTCGGAGAGGTGCGTGGCGCGGAGGCGCTCCCGATGCTGGAGGCGATGAACGCCGGAATGCCCGGCTCGATGTGCACGCTGCATGCCGGTTCGGCCGGGGAGGCCTTCGAGCGCCTGGTCACCGCCGCGATGAAGGGCGCCGGCCACGGCTGGTCCGACTCCTTCGTGACCCGACTCGCCGCGCAGGGCGTCGACTACGTGATCCACATGCGCCAGCTGGATCACCCGGCTTTGGGCGGGCAGCGTCGCATCGTCAGCGAGATCGCCGAGGTGACCGGGGTGACGGAGACGGGCGTCGTCGCGCTCAACCGGATCTTCGCCCCCGATCCCACGGGAACGGACCCGCGCGCGGTCTTTCGGATGCTGCCGCAGAACCGGCAGCGCTTCGAGGAGGCGGGCATCGATCTCACGACTCTTCTCCCTCGGGCGAACGGCCAGGTGCGAGTGCGGTGATCACCATCCTGTACGTCCTCGGAGCCGCCGGCGGTGCAGCGCTCGGGCTCGCTGTCGCGCTCGTCATCGCCCCCAGTGCACTCCCCCGCCGCATGCCTCGATTCGCCCCTGCCCACTCGCTCCTCCGGGCCGCTCGCTCGCCAGGAGTGTCCCGCGCGCGTGAGCGGGTCCGGGTGATTGCCTGGCTCATGGCAGGGGTCGCCGCCGCGGGACTCACGAGGTGGCCCGTCGCCGGGGTGGCGATCGCAGCCACGGGAAGCTGGTTGCCGTGGCTGCTGGGCTCGGCCGCCGTCGCCGAGGAACGCATCGCCACCCTCGCCGCGCTCGCCACCTGGTGTCGTCGGATGTCCGATCTCCTCGTCGGAGGAGGTGCGCCCGGACTGACCGCCGCCGTCATCGCTGCGGCCGAGGCCGCGCCGTCGGAGATCGAGCAACCGGTGCGCCGCCTCGCCTCGGACCTGCAGATGTCTCAGGGCGACCGCGTCGCAGCCTTCGGCGCATTCGCGGACGGGATCGGGGACCGCAGCGGAGACTCCGTGGCCGCCGCACTCGCCCTCGCGCTGACTCACCAGACGCCTGGGGTGGCCTTCGTTCTCCGCCAGTCGGCGGCCTCATTGGAACGAGAGGTGCGTGCCCGCCGCGAGGTCGAGGCGGATCGCGCCGAGGCACGGCAGTCGATCTCGACACTCCTGCTCATCCAGGCGGGCGTGTTCGCCCTGGTCGCCGTCGCCCCCGGCTTCGCCGACTCCTATCGAACTCTCGGCGGGCAGATGATCATGGCGGTGCTACTCGGTTGCACGGTGGCCGTGCTCGTCTGGATGCGTCGTATCGCACTGGGCACGCCGGCGCCCCGCTTCTTCGGAGCGCAGCGATGATCCTCACTGTCGTCGGCGCGGCCGCGGGGGGCGCGCTCGGCCTCTCCGCCGCCCTGATGTTCAACACCTTCCAGCGGTGGCGCCCAAGCCTCGAGGACGCGCTGAGGCTGAGCCACGAGCGCAACCGCACGCTCGGGTCGACGGCACCCACCCGGTCAGGACGGGTGCGGGCGTCCCTCGACCGTCTCCCGGTGGGTGTCGATACCCAGGACCTTCGCATCGTCGGGATCAGCCGGTCCGATCTCGCGGTCCGACGAATCATCGAGGCCCTCGCCGGGTTGCTCTGTGGCCCACTTTTCCTGGCGATGAAGGCGGTGCTGGAGGTTCAGCTACCCGCCACCATCGCGGTGGCCTTCACCGTCCTGGGCGCGTGGACGGGCTGGAGCAGCGCAGCCCGTCGGGTCCGCCTGCGCGCCGACGCACGTCGCGACGAACTTCGCCACGCTCTGGTCACCTACCTCCAGCAGGTGAGCCTCCTGAGGCGTGCAGGCGCTGGCGTCGTCACGGCCTTCCGCGGCCCTGCCGAGTTGCTGACGACCACCTGGGCCTTCACCCAGATCGGTCACCACCTCGAGATGGCCGAGCGAGCCGGACGAATGCCCTGGGACGGGCTCCAGAGGCTGAGCGAGGAGATCGACCTTCCCGAGCTCGACGACATCAGTGCCATCGCCCGGTCGGCCGGGAGCGACGGAGGTGCGGTCATCGAGACCCTGCTCGCCCGGGCGGACACCCTCGAAGACGAGCTCCGGTCGGACGCACATGCCGCCGCCAACCGCGCGAGCGTCCGGATGAACACACCAGGCGCGGTGCAGGTCTTTCTGATCACCGCGTGGGTCCTGGTGCCCGCCACGTCGTTCCTGATGTCTCTCTAGCTCCGGAGGTCCACCATGCGCACCATCCTGTCGTCGCTCCGCCTCGGGATCACCGAGGCCCACCTCGCCCTCCTCCGCCGAACCGGCCCGATCGACGAGCGCGGCGGCGGACGAAACAGCGACGAGGGCTTCCATATCGGAGCGGGAGCGGTGATCGGGGGTCTTATCCTCACCGCCGTCGGCGGGTACGTCGCCAAGAAGTTGGGCGCACTCGAATGACGGCGACGTCCGAACGGGGCGGTGCCGTCAGCGTCCAGCTCGCCCTGCTCTGGAGCGCGCTGCTGGTCATCCTGCTGGCCGGGGTCCAGGTCTCGCTGGTCGCGATCTCCTCGCAGCTCGCCCTCACCGCGGCCGAGGATGGCCTCCGGTCCGGCCGCTACGCCGCGGTGCGGACGCCATCGGCCTCAGCGCAGGCAGCCGCCCTCCAATTCATCCAGACCCACGCCGACGGTCTGATCAGCGACCCGTCCGTCGAGGCGGAGGAGAATGCAGGCGTCCTGACGGTCCGGGTGTCCGGCCAGGTGACAGGGCTTCTTCCAGACCTCGGGCTGACCGTCGATCGGACAGCGTCGGCCGCGATCGAGAGGCCGGCCGGATGAGGATCGAAATCGGCTGCGAGCGGGGTGGAGGCCCCTCGGTGGAGGCAGCGATCCTCGCCGGCACCCTCGGCTTGGTCATCGCCTTCGGCATCGCCGGAGTCCGCGTCGCAATGGCTGAGTCGGCCACCTCGCAGGCCGCGGCGTCCGCAGCCCGCATCGCCTCAATCCAACGAGATCCGGATGCGGCCACGACCCTCGCTGAGGAGGAGGCACGCGAAGCGCTGAGCCGGCGCGGGATCCGCTGCGCCTCAATGACTGTCGTCGTGACAGTCGACGAGGACGGCGGGCTCGCGGTCGTTCGCGCGGAGGTCAGCTGCGATGCGTTGTGGTCCGACCTCGCGATCCCCGGTGTGCCCGGAGCTCACCGCACCACGGCCAGCGCCGTCAGCCCCATCGACACCCTTCGGGAGCGTGGATGAACGAGCGCGGTGGCGGCTCGATGACCGTGCCGGGGATGCTTCTCGCCCTCGCCCTGACCTTCTCCGCATGCCTCGGGATCGACGGTGTCCGAAAGGCCCAGCAGCTGGCCGACGCCGACGCCATCGCTGAGGAGGCAGCCCGAGCCGGGGCCCAACAGGTCGACATCACCGAGCTCCGCCGCGGGAGGCTCGTCCTGGACGGCACGCGGGCGGTGGCCTCAGCAGTTCAGTTCGCTGAACTGGCCGAAGCGACGGCGACCGCCGAGGTGACCCCGGACGGTCGAGTTCGTGTGCAGGTCCTCCTGGCGCGGCCGTCGTTCCTGCTCGGTCTGTTGGGGGTCGAGACCCTCACCAGCAGCGGCTCCGCGGAATCGGAGCCGCTGATGATCTCCTCCGGAGGACCCCGGTGATGGCGACCGTCTACCGGCTCGCACGCGCCGTGACCTCTGTGGCGGTGCTGCTGGCGCTCGTCGTCGGCATCCCGATCACGCTCGTTCGCTTCGGCAGCCGACACGTCCCCGACGGCGTACCCAGCCTCGACGAGATCACGGTCGTGCTCCTGCACGTCGAGGACGGGCGACTCCTGATCGGCCTGCTCATCGTCGCCGTCTGGGTCTTCTGGCTCTACCTCGTGATCGCGGTGGCGATCGACGTCGTCGACGTCCTTCGCAACGGCGTCGAGGTCCTCCACGGTCGGCGAGTCGGCCCCCGCGCCCTCACCGGCACGCTCATCGTGTGGGCTCTGACGACGCTCAACGGCCCGTCCGCATCAGCCGCGCCGCCTATGCCAGCTCCAGCGCTGACCGCGGCGCACACTCCCTCAGCGGCCGCCCCCCACGCTGACACCTACCTCGTCAAGCCACGGGACACGTTGTGGGACATCGCCTCTCGTGAGCTTGGGGATCCGCTTCGCTGGAGGGACATCCTCGACCTCAACCGAGGCCGACCCCAGGCGGACAACGCCACATTGACCGACGCCGGTCACCTCAAGCCCGGATGGCTGCTCGTCCTGCCTGCCTCGCAACCGTCCGACGGAATCACCGTCCGCAGCGGCGACACACTCGCGTCCATCGCTCAAGCAGAGCTCGGAGACGCTCGCCGCTAGCCCGAGATCTTCGAGGCGTCGCGCGACATCGTGCAGCCCGACGGCACACACCTGGCAAGCCCAGGCCTGATCCGCCCGGGCTGGCTGCTGCGGCTGCCCGGCGAGGACACGGGTAGTCCGCAGGCCGTCGAGACGGCTCCTCCGGCACCTGCGCAACCTCCGGCCCCGCCACAGGAGCCCCCTCAGTCGGAACCCCCTGTCCCCCAGCCTTCTCAGACCGCCCCAGCCCCGTCGACGGCGCAGGACGCGCCCGACCCCGTCCACGACGATGTCTCTCCCCTGCCGCTGGCGCTCGGTGTCGGAGGAGTGGTAGCCACCGGATTCATCGGCCTGCTCGTGCTGCTTAGACGTCGTTTCAGAAGTCGGCGTGTCGGTCCTGTGTGGAGTCGTGCTGGTCGGTGAT
>NZ_BAABGT010000051.1:0-2734 GCF_039541715.1 Pseudonocardia xishanensis | reverse complement strand
TGGCCCCCGACCACACCTGGCTCTACATGAACCTCGTACCCAGGGCCTGAAGAGACCTGACCGCAGCGGGCCGACCAGGCGCCCGCCCGCCACGCTGGATCCGGTCCCCCGCGCCTACCGCACCGTCTCAAACTCGGCACCCGACAAGGAGGTCACCCGCATTGCCATCAGTCCGCAGCAGCGACGACGTGGTCCTGTTCTCCGAGGAGCGGTCGGAGCAGGTCGTCACTCGGTCCTTCGACGCCACCCCCGACGCACGGCTCCGCGAGGTCCTGCAGAGCCTGGTGCGCCACCTGCACGCCTTCGCCAAGGAGGTGGACCTCAGCCAGCCGGAGCTCGACGCGGCGATCGACTTCCTGACCCGCACCGGGCAGAAATGCGACGACGTACGCCAGGAGTTCGTGCTTCTGTCGGACGTCCTGGGTATGTCGATGCTGGTCGACACCATCACCAACCGGGCCTCCGGGTCGGCGACCGAGTCCACCGTCCTGGGTCCCTTCCACATGGTCGACTCTCCGCCCCGGCAGCTCGGCGAGGACATTGCGCAGGGGCGCAGTGGGGAGCAGACCCTGGTCACCGGCCAGGTCCTCGGCGACGACGGCTCTCCGCTGCCCGGCGCGACGATCGATGTCTGGCAAGCCGACGACCAGGGCTTCTACGATGTCCAGCTACCCGACCGGGTACCCCAGGGCAACCTGCGGGGGCTGTTCACCTGCGACGAGGACGGGCGGTTCCGGTTCCGCACCATCATGCCCGCGCCGTACCCGATCCCGCAGGACGGACCGGTCGGCGAGCTGCTCGCGGCAACCCGCCGCCACCCGAACCGGCCGGCCCACATCCACTTCATCGCCGGCGCGGTCGGGTACGCCCCGTTGACCACGCACATCTTCGTCGCCGGTTCGCCCTACCTGGACTCCGATGCGGTTTTCGGCGTCAAGGAGAGCCTGGTCGTCGACTTCGCGGTCGTGCGGGACGGCGACATGGTGGCCGAGCATGCGATGCCGGTGCCCTTCCGTCACACGCACGTCGAGCTGCGGCTGCGGTCCGCCCGATGACCCGGCAGTTCGTCCACGACCAGCGAGCGGTCCGTGTCGTCTTCCGCCGCGGTGCGCTCGACGCGATCGGCGACGAGGTCGAACGACTCGGGGCACAGCGCGTGCTGCTCATCGGCAGCCCGCGCCATGCCGATCGGGTGAGCGCGCTGCTCGGCGAGCGGGTGGCGGCCACGGTGTCGGCCCCCCGCATGCACGTGCCGGCCGAACAAGCACGGTTCGTGCAGGCCCAGGGGGATGCCCTCGACGTCGATGCGTGCGTCGCCGTCGGGGGAGGCTCGGCGACCGGTCTGGCCAAGGTCGTGGCGCTCCACCGGCGCATCCCGATACTGGCCGCGCCGACGACCCTGTCGGGATCCGAGATGACCCGGGTGTGGGGCATGACCACAGCGGGGGTGAAGCAGACCGGGCGCGACGAAGCCGCCGCGCCGCGCATCGTGCTCTACGACCCGGACCTACTGGCGACGCTTCCGGTCGCGACCGCGGTGCCCAGCGCCGTCAACGCCCTGGCCCACGCCGTCGAGGCGCTCTGGGCGCCGGACCGCACCCCCCTCACCGACCTCTACGCCCGCGAAGGGGCCGCGGCCATCGGCCGTGCCTTGCGAGGCGCAGGAAAGACGGAGCTGACGGAGCTCGTGACCGAGGCGCTGTACGGGGCATGGTTGAGCGGCATGTGCCTGGACTCCACGACGATGTCGCTGCACCACAAGCTGTGCCACGTTCTCGGCGGCTCCTTCGGCCTGCCCCACGCGGAGACACACACCGTCGTCCTCCCCCACGTCATCGCGTTCAACGCCGGGCACGCCGCGCCCGCGCTGCACACGCTCCGCGAGGCGCTCGACATGCGGGATCCCGCCAGAGGCCTGCACTCGCTGGTGACGACCCTCGGCGGTCCCGGCTCCCTCGCGGAGCTCGGTCTGCGGTCGACGGACCTGGACCGCGCCACCGACCTCGCGCT
This sequence comes from Pseudonocardia xishanensis, assembly GCF_039541715.1. NCBI lineage: Bacteria > Bacillati > Actinomycetota > Actinomycetes > Pseudonocardiales > Pseudonocardiaceae > Pseudonocardia > Pseudonocardia xishanensis. The sequence goes on along the minus strand of NZ_BAABGT010000051.1, from coordinate 724 downwards.
CGCCTCTCCGTACGCGAACCCACGACCGCTGACCGCCGACGTGATCCGTACAGTGCTCGAAGGGGCGCTGCGGGGAGATGAACCGACCATCGCCTGAAGCAGCGGCATAGGATCAGGAGCTCCGGACCTCGAGCGGGCCGAACCCGGACCCGGGCCGGCCGGGTAGCGAGCATCCGGAGGACGACGATGTCTACACCTGGACCGGTGGTGGCGACGTCCCGGTCGGCCGGTGACGGCGGCTCGGAGCTGGGCCGGCCGGCGCACCCGGCCGGCCGGTCGGTCACCATCGAGTATCCCGAACACCATCGAGGCGATCGCCCGTGCCGATTCGGGACCGACGTGCGAGTGGTCGCGGCACCCCCGTCCTGTTACGCGATCGGAATTGGGCGTCGGCTGGTGCCCTGCGTGTCGGTGCTGGCCGACACGGGCTACAGCTCACGGGCGAACCGGGCGCTGCTGCGCAGGCGCCGGATCGCCCACACCATCCCGAGCCCCGCGGCCAGCAGGCCAACCACGCCCGCCGCGGTTCACGAGGCCATCCCGATGACGCGAACCATCCCCGTCCTCCTCACGCCGCCGCTCGGCGCAATGTGGTGGGGACACGCTGGGACGGGTCGATCATGCCGAAGGCTCATCCTGCACCGTTTCGGAGCCGCATTCGCGCCTGTGGTCCCGAGAAGGCCTGCGGTGAGGGTGGTACTCCTCGAGGAGTGTCTCGGCCAGC
>NZ_BAABGT010000050.1:0-758 GCF_039541715.1 Pseudonocardia xishanensis | reverse complement strand
CGAACCGCGGCATTCGAATCTCCCATCCTGGAGATTCGCAACGACCGATGGAATCCGCCCGGCATCCAGCGGGCGGGCGGCCCAGTCGGTCATCTCGGCGAGACTTTGTCGGTGATCCGTGAGACCGTCTCCCTGGACACCGACACCCCGTAGATGTCGGCGAAATGCGCTGAGATCTCCCCGGTCGTCATCCCTTTCGCGTACAGCGACAGCACGATCTCGTCCACATCCGTGAGGCGGCGTTGACGCTTGCGCACGATCTGTGGCTCGAAAGTGCTCTCCCGATCCCGCGGCACGTCGATCTCGACTTCACCCGCCGCATCCGAGATCACCGTCTTCGGACGCGACCCGTTCCGCACGTTCGTAGACCCCCGCTCCGGGCCCGCTTGATTCTTGGCGTGCCCGAGATGTTCGGTCATCTCCTCATTCAACGCGGTTTCCAGCACGTTCTCGGTGAACAGCTTCAGCAGGCCGTCCGGGCCGGTCAACGCCAACCCCCGCGCCTTGGCCTCGGCCACCATCGCCGCCGCAGCGGCCTGCTCCGCCGACAGCTCCCGCGCCGGCCTGGACTCACCCTTGTGTGGACCCACAAGGTCCGATGTCATCACTCACAGTGCCCATCCCGCCGGAACCCAGCCCGGCATGTCGGGCCGAAAACACCGATCTTGAAACAGTCCCTTTCGGCTCCGCATTCGCGCGTGTGGTCCCGAGAAGGCCTGCGGTGAGGGTGGTACTCCTCGAGGAGTGTCTCGGCCAGC
>NZ_BAABGT010000049.1:49453-88870 GCF_039541715.1 Pseudonocardia xishanensis | reverse complement strand
CCTTCAACACCCTCCTGCCATATCCCCGGCAGCCACGCCGTTAGGAATTACTCGTCTAGGTCAGGAGCCTCGCCGCGAGGGCGGCGGGGTCGACGGGGCCGGTCAGGACCGTCCACGGGCTCAGCCAGGACTGCGCGGCCAGCTGCCGGTAGACGGCGTCCGTGCGGGTCTGGAGCGAGTCGTCCGACTCGTAGGCGTCCCGGCGGCGGGTGGGGTCGACCTCGGCGCGGCGGCGGGCCCGCTCGGCCGCGACCTCCCGGTCGGTGGCGAGCAGCAGCTGGTGGTCCGGCACGGGGATCCCGAACCGGGCGACCTCCAGGTCCTTCACCCACCGCACGACCTCGCCGTCCGCGGCCTGCTCGAGCCGGGCGGCGTTGTAGGCGGCGTTGCTGGCCACGTACCGGTCGACCAGCACGACGTCGTGCCCGCTGAGCAGCTCCCGCAGCTCCGGTGCGGCGTCTCGGCGGTCCAGCGCGAACAGCAGGGCCATGCCGTGCACCGAGTCCCCGAGATCGCCCATCCCGCCGTAGAGCGCGTCCCGGGCGAGCTGGGCGTGGACGTCCGCGTCGTAGCGGGGGAAGGCCAGGGTGGCGACGGTCGAGCCGCTACCGCGCAGCGCGGCGACGAGGCGCGCGGTGAGCGTGGCCTTGCCGGAGCCGTCCAGCCCCTCGATCACGATCAGCCGCCCCATTCCGACGACCCTAGCCCGACCTCAGTGGACTCGGGCCCCCGGCGGCGCGGACACCCAGCCCCTCGATCCGACGGGTGCCCATCCCGCCACGTGGGACCGCGAAGCCGGTCGCGGCAGCGCCGCGGGGTGGGTGCAGTTCGGGGCGCGAACGGCGGTGTCGGGGCGGGGTGGGATGCTGCACCGCATGAAGTCGCGCGTTCTGGTGGTCGACGACGACCCGGCCCTCGCCGAGATGCTGACCATCGTCCTGCGGGGCGAGGGTTTCGACACCGCCGTGGTCGGGGACGGCACCCGGGCGCTGCCCGCCGTGCGGGACATGCGACCGGACGTCGTGCTGCTGGACCTCATGCTCCCCGGCATGAACGGGATCGACGTCTGCCGGGCCATCCGCGCGGAGTCCGGCGTGCCGATCGTGATGCTCACGGCGAAGAGCGACACCGTGGACATCGTGCTCGGCCTGGAGTCCGGCGCGGACGACTACGTGGTCAAGCCGTTCAAGCCGAAGGAGCTGGTCGCGCGGATCCGGGCGCGGGTGCGGCGCACCGAGACCGAGCCCGCCGAGCAGCTGACCATCGGGGACGTGGACATCGACGTGCCCGCCCACCAGGTCACCCGGCAGGGCGAGCGGATCGCGCTCACGCCCCTGGAGTTCGACCTGCTCGTGGCGCTCGCCCGCAAGCCGCGCCAGGTCTTCACCCGCGAGGTGCTGCTCGAGCAGGTCTGGGGCTACCGGCACGCCGCGGACACCCGGCTGGTGAACGTGCACGTGCAGCGGCTGCGGTCGAAGGTGGAGAAGGACCCGGAGCACCCCGAGGTCGTGCTGACCGTCCGCGGTGTGGGGTACAAGGCCGGACCCCCGTGATCTGAGTGAGGACGTTCATCGCCGGGCTGCCCGGTGCCCGCTGGGCGCGGCGGACGGCCGCGTCGGGCGCGGTGCTGTTCGCCGAGGTCCGCGCGGCGGTGCTGACCGCCTGGCGGCGGTCGCTCCAGCTGCGGGTCGTGGTGTCCACGCTCGCGTTGTCGCTGGCGGTGGTGTTGGTGCTCGGCCTGGTCCTGCAGACCCAGATCGCGGACCGGCTGATCCAGGCGAAGTTCGACGCGGCCGTCATCCAGGCCGAGTCCGCGCGCGTCGTCTCCGAGCGTGACCTGTCCGGGGTGGACCCGGACCGCGAGGGCGCCCAGGGCACGCTGAACAACGCGCTGGACCGGCTCACCAACCAGTCCACTGCGGAGTCCGGCGCCCCGACCGCGGGCGAGTTCCGCGCGGCGCTGACCACCGGCACCGGGTCCGGTCCGGAGATCTCCGCGGGGGGCCTGGACGCGGTCTCGGCCGAGCAGCGCCAGGCCGTGGCCAGCGGGGCCCTGACCACGCAGTACGCGACGGTGGACGGGATCCCGACCCTCGTCGTCGGACAGCCGGTGCGCACCGCGGGCCGCGAGCTGCAGCTCTACCTGATGTTCCCGCTGGACGCCGAGCAGCGCACGCTCGGGCTGATCCAGAGCACGCTGATCGTCGGCGGGCTCGTGTTGCTGCTGCTGCTCGCGGGGATCGCCTCGCTCGTCACGCGGCAGGTCGTGCGGCCGGTGAAACAGGCCGCCGAGGTGGCCGAGCGCTTCGCCGAGGGGCACCTCGACGAGCGCATGCCGGTGCACGGCGAGGACGAGGTCGCGCGGCTGTTCGAGTCGTACAACGAGATGGCGGGCAGCATCCAGACCCAGATCCGCCAGCTCGAGGAGTTCGGCGCGCTGCAGCGCCGGTTCACCTCGGACGTCTCGCACGAGCTGCGCACCCCGCTGACCACCGTCCGGATGGCCGCGGACGTCCTCTACGCCTCGCGGGACGAGCTGCTCCCCGCGCTGCGCCGCAGCTCGGAGCTGCTGGTCAACGAGCTGGACCGGTTCGAGACGCTGCTCGGCGACCTGCTGGAGATCTCCCGGCTGGACGCGGGCGTGGCCGAGCTGGGCACGGACCGGCTGGACATGCGGCACGTGGTCTCGCGGGCGGTGGAGGCGGTGCGCGGGCTCGCCGAGGAGTCCGGCACCCCGCTCGTGCTGGACCTGCCCGGCGACGTCTACGCCGAGGTGGACTCGCGGCGCGTCGAGCGGATCGTGCGCAACCTCGTCGCGAACGCGATCGACCACGGCGAGGGCAGGCCGGTGCACGTCACGCTGGCCGGGGACGAGCGAGCGGTCGCGGTCGTGGTCCGCGACCACGGCGTGGGGCTGCGGCCGGGGGAGGCCGGGCTGGTGTTCAACCGGTTCTGGCGGGCCGAGGAGTCGCGGGCGCGGCGCTCGGGCGGGAGCGGGCTGGGGCTGTCGATCAGCCTGGAGGACGCCCGGCTGCACGGCGGCTGGCTGCAGGCCTGGGGCGAGACGGGCCGCGGGTCGGCGTTCCGGCTGACCCTGCCGCGCACCGAGGGGGACCTGCTGGAGTCCAGCCCGCTGCCGTTGCAGCCGGAGGGGGACGACCCCGCGGCGGGACACCCCATGCCCGCGTCCGTGCCGACGCCGCCGTGGGGCACGCCGATCCCGGTGGACGCCACCTCCGAGGCCGAGCGGGCCGAGCCGTGAGGCGCCCGCTGCTGGTGCTGCTGCTGGTGCTGTCCGCGCTGGTCGCCGGGTGTGCGAGCGTGCCGGGCGAGTCGTCGGTGCAGGTGCTGCGCAAGGTCACCGAGGGGGGCACACCGGACCTGCCTGCGGGCCCCGTCGACGGCACCAACCCGCTCGACCTCGTCCGGGGCTTCGTCTACGCCTCGGGCAGCACGGTGGACCGGCACGGCGCCGCCCGTCGGTTCCTCACCCCGGCCGCGGGCGAGGGCTGGGACGACGCCGCGTCGCTCACCGTCCTCGCCGAGCAGTTCGACACCGTCTACCCGCCCACGAGCGGCACCGACCCGGACCTGATGACGGTGCGGATCCGGGGCGACCGCGTCGGCACACTGGACTCGCTGGGCGCGTTCGAGCCCGCCGAGGCCCCGGTGGAGATCGACGTGACGGTCCGCCGAGCGGACGGGCAGTGGCGCATCGACCGGCTCCCCGGAGGAGTGCTGGTCCGGCTCTCGGACTTCCGCGCCAACTACCGCACGGTGAAGGGGTACTTCGTGGACCCGGTGCGCCGGGCCACCGTCGCGGACCTGCGGTACCTGCCCGCGGTCCCGGCCCAGGCGCTGCCCTCGCGGGCGGTCGACATGCTGCTCACCGGGCCCTCGCCCGCGCTGCGCAACGCGGCCGAGTCCATGGTCCCGGCGTCGGCCCGGCTGCGGACCAACGTCACGAACGCGCCGGACGGCACCCTCGTCGTGGACCTCACGCAGGTCGGTGACCTGGACGAACAGCGGCGCAGGCTGATGGCGGCCCAGTTCGTGCAGACCCTCGCCGAGATCAACATCCCGCGGGTGCGGCTGCTGGTCGACGGCGCGCCACTGCTGGCCGGCGTCCAGGACCTCACGGTGGACGCCGTGGCGGGCACCTCGGCCACGGTGCAGCCGGGCGCGGACGTGCCCGCGCTGGCGGTGTCCGGCGGGCGGCTGCGCAGACTGCCCTCCGGCGAACCGGTCGCGGGGCAGGCGGGCAACGGGGCGTTCGACATCGCCGCGGCGGCCACCACCGCGGACGGCGTCCGTGTCGCGGCCGTGGCCCGAGACGGCGGCCGCAGGCGGCTGCTGGTCGGGCCCGCGGACGGGGAGCTGCAGGCCGTTTCCCTGTCCGCGGGGTCGATGTCGCGGCCCACCTGGACACCGACGGGCGGCGAGGTCTGGACGGTGCTGGACGGGGACGTCGTGGCCCGGGTGACCGTGGACGGGACCGGGGTGGTGCGGACCGGCCAGGTCAGCGTGTCCGAGCTGACCGAGCTGGGGCCGCTGACCGACCTGCGGCTGTCGCGGGACGGGCTGCGGGTCGCCGCGGTCGTCGGCGGCGGCCTGTTCACCGGGGCCGTGGTCCGGGGCCCCGAGGGGGACGTGGCCGTGCGGAACGTGCGCACGCTGCGACCCACCGACCTCGGCGGGGTCGTCGGGGTGGACTGGCGGGCGGACGAGTCGCTGATCGTGGTCAGCACGCGGGCGGACCGGCCGGTCTCGCTGGTGTCCTCGGACGGGCTCACCCTGCAGCTGGTGCCGAGCAGCAACCTCACCCCGCCGCTGCGCGGGGTGTCGGCGGCGTCGAGCAGGCCGTTCCTGGTCGCGGACCAGGGCGGGATCTGGAGCTTCGACGGCGGCGAACTGGACAGCTGGCGCCAGGTGCTCGGGGCCGCGCCGGACGGGATCCCGCTCTACCCCGGGTGACCTGTGGACAACTCGGCCCCGGGACCTCCCGATCGCGGGAGGTGGTCGGGGCCGCGGTGCAGGGTGGGGCCATGACCACTCGGGAGTCCCTCGCCGCTCTGCTCGACCTGGTGCTGCCCGCGGCCTGCGGGGGATGCGGGGCACCCCCGGTGCGGGCGGCGGGGAGCGGACCGGACCGCGGGCGCGCGAGGGCGGGGCCGGACCACGCGGGCTCGGCCGGGTCGCGACCGGTCGTCGGGTGGTGCGCCGAGTGTGCGGCGGTGCTGCCGTCGCCACACCGGCTCGTGCTGCCGGAGGCGCCCGTCGTGCTGGCCGCGGGGCGGTACCGCGGGCCGCTGCGCACCGCGCTGCTCGGCTACAAGGAGCGCGGCCGCCGCGATCTGGCTCCGCCGCTGGCGGCCCTGCTGGGCGCGCTCGTCCCGCCGGGTGCGGTGCTGGTGCCCGCGCCGTCGCGGCCCGCCGCGGCGCGGGCGCGCGGCGGCGACCACGTGCGCAGGTTGTGCGCGCGGATCGGGCACGCGGAGACCTGGCCACTGCTCGGCCTGCGGCGCGGCGCGCGGGACTCGCTCGGGCTGGACGCGGCTGCCCGTGCCGCGAACCTCGCCCGCGCCGTACACGTCCGGTCACAGGACAACCCACCCGTCCCGGTGCTCCTGGTGGACGACGTGGTGACCACCGGGGCGACTCTGCGGGCCTGTGCGCGGACCCTCGCGGAGATCGGGGTCCGGGTCTCAGGCGCGGCGGTGCTGTGCGACGCGAGCGGGCGCTCGGACCGCCGCCACCGAGGGGTTCCGATCCTCGCGACAACCTCACCAAACTACGGGTTTTCGCAGGTCAAGGGAAGGTCATCCACCGAATTCGCCCAACCCGTTGTCACTCACCGCTCAGGACTGTCGCCGAACCGTGATGCGCACTACCGTGCCTGGCACACGTAACCCACGCCACAACGGGAGGGGAACACCGAGCATCCGCTTCGGGTCCCCGGGGGTGCACATCACCCCCGCCACGGCACCGGCCGATCGCCGGCCGGGCACACCCGAAGCCACCCCCAACGCCGCCGAGTACGCACGGAGAGCGAGGGAAGTCGAGTGGAGATCGTCGTCACCGGCCGGAACGTGGAGGTCCCGGAGCACTTCCGGGTCCACGTCGAGGAGAAGTTGGCCAGGCTCGAACGGTACGACCACAAGATCGTCGGTATGGAGGTCGAGCTCTTCCACGAGCCGAACCGCAGGCAGTCCAAGAGTTGTCAGCGGGTCGAGATCACCGGGCGGGGCCGCGGGCCCGTCGCCCGTGCCGAGGCCTGTGCGCAGGACTTCTACGCCGCGCTGGACTGCGCGATCAGCAAGCTGGAGAGCAGGCTGCGGCGCTCCCACGACCGGCGCAGGCTCAACGACCGCCGCTCGCGCGTCATGGCCGGTCGCGGTGGGCCCGCGGCCGTCGCCGTGCTCGAGCATGAGCTCGAGGAGCAGCGCCTCGAGCACCTCATCCCCGAGCCCCGGGCCCACACCGAGCACCTCCACACCGAGCAGGACGAGCCACCGGACGACCTGCCCGGCCGCATCGTGCGGCGCAAGATGCACTCGGACGAGCCGATCAGCATCGACGAGGCCCTCTCCCGCATGGAGCTCGTCGGGCACGACTTCTACCTCTTCGCCGACGCCGAGTGCGGCACCCCGTCGGTGGTCTACCGGCGTCGCGGCTACGACTACGGCGTCATCCGCCTCGGCGGCTGACACCGGCCAGGATCCCTCCGAAGAAGGGCGTCGGGGTGGCGACAGCTCGTCGCGCCCCGACGCCCGCCCACCGCGGCCACCGCACACGACCCCGGAACCCGTACGGGTCCGGGGTCGTTGCACGGTGAGGCGGCGACGCGCCGGTGGCTACGATGGGTCCGGGCGCGTGCCGGGTGTCGGCACCCCGCCCCGGTCGACGGCCCCCCGGTCGCCCGCCGCCGCCCGACACCGCGATGTGAATGAGGTCGATCAGTGCCGTCCCTGCTGAACCGCGTGCTCCGTGCCGGTGAGACGAAGCTGGTCAAGCGGCTCGGCCGGATCGCCGACCACGTCGACTCGCTCGAGCCCGAGTTCGAGCCGCTGTCGGACGCCGAGCTGCGTGCGAAGACCGACGAGTTCCGTGCGCGCTACGCCGAGGGCGAGTCGCTGGACGACCTGCTGCCGGAGGCCTTCGCCGCGGTCCGCGAGGCGGCCAAGCGCACGCTGGGCCAGCGGCCCTTCCCGGTGCAGCTGATGGGTGGCGCCGCGCTGCACCTGGGGAACGTGGCCGAGATGCGCACCGGTGAGGGCAAGACCCTGACCTGCGCCCTGCCGTCGTACCTGAACGCCATCTCGGGCGACGGGGTGCACGTGGTCACGGTGAACGACTACCTGGCCAAGCGCGATGCCGAGAACATGGGCCGCATCCACCGCTTCCTCGGCCTCGAGGTCGGCGTCATCCTCGCCGAGCAGACGCCGTCGCAGCGCCGCGAGCAGTACGCCGCGGACATCACCTACGGCACGAACAACGAGTTCGGCTTCGACTACCTGCGCGACAACATGGCGTGGAACTCCGCGGACATGGTGCAGCGCGGGCACAACTTCGCGATCGTGGACGAGGCGGACTCGATCCTCATCGACGAGGCCCGCACCCCGCTGATCATCTCCGGGCCCGCCGAGCAGAGCGCGCGCTGGTACCAGGAGTTCGCGCGGATGGCGCCGCTGCTGCAGCAGGACCGCCACTACGAGGTGGACGAGCGCAAGCGCACCATCGGCGTCACCGAGGAGGGTGTGACCTTCGTCGAGGACCAGCTCGGCATCGACAATCTCTACGAGGCCGCGAACACCCCGCTCGTCGGGTACCTGAACAACGCCCTGAAGGCCAAGGAGCTGTTCAAGAAGGACAAGGACTACATCGTCCGGGACGGCAACGTCCTGATCGTGGACGAGTTCACCGGCCGCGTGCTGGCAGGCCGCCGCTACAACGAGGGCATGCACCAGGCCATCGAGGCCAAGGAGAAGGTGACGATCCAGGCCGAGAACCAGACCCTGGCCACGATCACCCTGCAGAACTTCTTCCGGCTCTACGACAAGCTCTCCGGCATGACCGGTACCGCCGAGACCGAGGCGGCCGAGCTGCACACGACCTACGGCATGCACGTCGTGGTCATCCCCACGAACCGGCCGATGGTCCGCAAGGACCAGCCGGACCTGATCTACAAGACCGAGGCCGCCAAGTTCGAGGCCGTGGCGGACGACATCGCCGAGAAGCACCATCAGGGCCAGCCGGTGCTGGTCGGCACCACGAGCGTCGAGAAGTCCGAGTACCTGTCGAAGCTGCTGGTGCAGCGCCAGGTACCGCACGAGGTGCTCAACGCCAAGCAGCACGAGCGCGAGTCGATGATCATCGCGCAGGCCGGGCACGCGGGGTCGGTCACCGTCGCGACCAACATGGCCGGTCGCGGCACGGACATCATGCTCGGCGGCAACCCGGACTTCCTCGCCGATCTCGAGCTGCGCAGCCGCGGGCTGGACCCGGTGGAGCACCGGGAGGCGTACGAGGCGGCGTGGGACGGCGTCCTCGCGCAGATGAAGAAGCAGGTCGCGGCCGAGGCGGACGAGGTCCGCGAGGCGGGCGGGCTGTACGTGCTCGGCACCGAGCGGCACGAGTCGCGGCGCATCGACAACCAGCTGCGCGGCCGCTCGGGTCGGCAGGGCGACCCGGGTGAGTCCCGGTTCTACCTCTCGCTCGGAGACGAGCTCATGCGCCGGTTCAACGGGGCCATGGTCGAGTCGATCATGAACCGGTTCAACCTGCCGGAGGACGTCCCGATCGAGGCCAAGATGGTCACCCGGGCCATCCGCAGCGCGCAGACGCAGGTCGAGCAGCAGAACTTCGAGATCCGCAAGAACGTCCTGAAGTACGACGAGGTGCTCAACCAGCAGCGCAAGGTCATCTACGACGAGCGCAAGCGGGTGCTGAACGGCGAGGACATCGGCGACCAGATCCGCAACATGCTGGGCGACGTGATCACCGCCTACGTCGACGGGGCCGCGTCGGAGGGCTACGCCGAGGACTGGGACCTCGAGAAGCTGTGGACCGCGCTCGGGCAGCTGTTCCCGATCTCGATCAAGTGGCAGGACCTGGCGGACTCGGACGACCTGGACGACCTGAGCAAGGAGTCGCTGACCGAGGCGGTCCTGGCGGACGCCCAGCGCGCCTACGCCGCCCGCGAGGCGGAGATGGACAGCCTCATCGGCCCGCAGGGCGGGATGCGCGAGCTCGAGCGCCAGGTGTTGATGCAGGTCATCGACCGCAAGTGGCGCGAGCACCTCTACGAGATGGACTACCTCAAGGAGGGCATCGGGCTGCGGGCGATGGCCCAGCGGGACCCGGTCATCGAGTACCAGCGCGAGGGCTTCGACATGTTCGCCGCGATGCTCGAGGGCATCAAGGAGGAGACCGTCGGGCACCTGTTCAACGTCGCGGTGCAGATCCAGGAGGTCCCCGCGCCGGGCACCGAGGCGGCCCCCGCACCCGAGGCCCCGCCCGCCGTGGCGGCGGTCGCCGAGACCCCGTCCGCGGCGGAGCCCGCCACCAGCCGGATCCCGCGGGTGCCCGCGGCGCAGGGCCCGAACGGCTCGCCGGACGACACGCCCACCTCGGTGCTCTCCGCCGCGTTCCGCGGTGGCCCGCCCACCCAGGGCCTGAGCTACAGCGGCCCGAGCGACGACGGGGAGGTCGTCACGCGCAACGGCGGCCAGCAGCCCCGCGGCGGCGGCTCGCGGCAGCCCCGTCCGCAGCAGGGCGGTCCCCAGCAGGGCAACCGCGCGGAGCGCCGCCGCCAGGAGCGGCGCAAGCAGGCCTGACCGGGCTTTCCGAGACCGCGGTTCACAGGACGCGGAGGGCGGTGCAGCGCCAGTCGCCGGTCGGGGTGAGGTCGAGGCGGGCGGCGAGGGCGCGGTAGCGCGGGCCGAAGCGGCACAGGGCCGTGACCTCGGCCGCTGCCCGCCCCACCAGCCTGCAGTGCAGCGAGCGCAGCGCCGGGGCGCCCTCGTCCCGGGAGCGACCGGGCACGCCGGCGACGACGTACCGGAGCACGCCCGGCGCGGCGTACGGCACGAGGTGCTCGACGGGCCGCCTGCCGTCGACGACCTCCAACGCGATCCGCACCACGATCTCCGCCCGGCGCCGCGCCGCCGCCTCCCGCGCTCCGGCGCGCACCGACCCGGGGACCAGCGGGGTGAGCCGGTCGGGGCGGTGGGCCCGGGTGCGGGGTGCTCGAACCGCCGTCGGGTGGGAGGGCTGGGGTGCGGTCGGGCGCTGCGGACCCCGCGGCGCGGGGACGTCGACATCCGGCTCGTCGGCGGGCTCGGGGTCCGGTTCGTACCGGACCCACACGAACCGCGGCTCGACGACGGGGGGTGCGGTGAGCGTCATGGCCCGAGCCTGGGCCGCGCGTCGGCTCGGCGGACGGGGACGAGTTCGTTCGTTCCCACATCGTCGGGACCCGAAGCGACCTACGCTTCGCCGGTGCCCTCCACCCCGGAACCCCTGGACCGGCTGGTGGTCCGGGCAGGCGCCGCCGTGACCCGCTTCCGCAGGCGGGTCCTGGCCGAGCACGGCCTGTCCACCACCGCCTTCGACGTCCTCTGCGCCCTCGCCGCGCACGGTCGGCCCGCGCCCGCCCAGCGGGACCTCGCCGCCGAGGTCGGCGTCGCGCCCGCCACCCTCACCGCCGTACTCGACGAGGCGGAGCGGCGGGGGGACCTGCGGCGGGTCCGGGACGAGGCCGACCGCCGGATCGTGCGGGTCACGCTCACGGCCCGCGGCGCGGCGCGGCGGACGGCGGCGCAGGCGGCGGTGGACGCGGCCGTGCGCGCGGTCCTGCCCGGTCCGGGGCCCGGGGAGCGGGCCACCCGGGAGCAGCTGGAGCGACTGGTGGCCGCCGTCGGCCGGTAGCGTGACGCGAATGCGCGGGCTGATCCTGGACTACGGCGGCGTGCTGACCGACGGCCCCGAGATGGCGGGTCTGCCCCGGCGGGCACGGTCGGCGGGCCTGCGCGTGGCCCTGCTGTCCGATGCGCACGCGGTGCCCACGGAGTTCCGGGGCGAGTTCGACGTCGTCGTCCTGGGTGGGGCGGGCGGTGTCCGCAAGCCCGATCCGGCGGCGTTCCGGCGCGCGGCGGAGATGCTGGGCCTCGAGCCCGCGGAGTGCGTCGTGGTGGACGACCTGCCGGTCAACGTCCGGGGTGCCGGGGCGGCCGGGGCGGTCGGCGTGCGGCACACCGATCCGGAGTCCACCCTGCGCGAGTTGGAGATCCTGCTCGACTGGTGAGCCTGCGGCGTCGAACAGCAGCGCCGCCTCCCGGGGGAGGCGGCGCGACGGTGCTACGGCTACGGCTACGGCTGCGGCGGGGGCGGGGGCTCCTCGCCCTCCGGCGCGGGCGGCGGCGGAGCCGTGGTGTCGCCGGCGCCGGTCCGCTGCTGCGCGAAGTCCACACCCTTGTCGATGTGCTCCTCGTGCCCGGCGAACTTCTGCTTCGCCGCCTCACCGGCCTTGTCGAGGCCCTGGTCGACCTTGTCGTCGTGCTGGCTGATCAGGTCTTTCGCCTTGTCCAGAAATCCCATGGGGCGGAGCTTGGACCCCCACGCGGGCGCGCGCACGTCGGAGCTCACCCGATCGGGCGAAGGCGGGCGTGCTCTCGGCGCAGCTGATCCACTGCCGTCACGCCGATGAGCTGCAGCGTCCTGGTGATCTCGCCGGTCAGGATCTCCACCGTTTTGGCGACACCCGCCTGACCGCCCGCCATCAGCCCGTACAGGTACGCCCGCCCCACCAGTGCGCCGCGCGCCCCCAGCGCGATCGCCGCGACGACGTCCGCGCCGTGCGTGATCCCGGTGTCCACGTATACCTCCGCGCGGTCCCCGACGGCGTCCACCGTGGGCTCGACGAGCTCGATCGGGACCGGGGCGCGGTCGAGCTGGCGGCCGCCGTGGTTGGACAGCAGCACGGCGTCGACGCCGGCGTCGACCACTCGGCGGGCGTCGTCGACCTTCTGTACACCCTTGATCATCAGCTTGCCGGGCCAGGCGCCACGCAGCCACGCGACGTCGTCCATGGTGAGGGCGGGATCGAAGACCCGGTTGATCATGTCGGCGACCGTGCCCTCGGTCGACTCCAGCGAGGCGAAGGTCAGCGGCGAGGTGGTGAGCAGGTCGAACCACCAGTGCGGGTGAAGCGCGCCGTCGAGGAAGGTGCGCAGGGTCAGTGCGGGCGGGATCGAGAGTCCGTTGTGGACGTCCCGGCGGCGGTTGCCGCCGACCGGGGTGTCGACGGTGAGCATGAGGGTGTCGTAGCCGGCGGCGGCGGCGCGCTCGACGAGGTCCTTGGCGAACGCCCGGTCCCGCCAGAGGTAGAGCTGGAACCAGCGGCGCGCGGCGGTGGGAATGTCCTCGATCGTCGTGGTGCCCATCGTCGAGAGCGTGTACGGGATGCCCGCCTGCGCGGCGACGGTGGCGACGGCGGGCTCGCCCTCGCTGCCCATCATGCGGGTGAACCCGGTGGGTGCGAAGGCGAACGGCAGGGCGGAACGGGCGCCGAGCATGTCCCGGCCGAGGTCGACGGTGCTGACGTCCCGCAGCACGGTCGGGGTGAACTCGACGCGGTTCCAGGCGGCGCGGGCCCGGTTCAGCGAGAGCTCGCCGTCCGCGGCGCCGTCGGTGTAGTCGAACACGGCGCGCGGGGTGCGCCGGCGCGCGATGGTGCGCAGGTCGTCGATGGACGCGGCCCGCCGCAGCCTTCGCGCCGTCGCGTCCCGCACGAAGGGCGCGGGCTTGAGCAGGGGCAGCAGCTCGCTGGGGCGGGGCATCCGACGCTGGACCATGGGCCCGAGGCTAGACCGCGGAGCGAGCGCACGACACGTGCTCGGCGGGAGATGCGCTGTGAGCACGAAACATGCTCACAGGGCGGTGCGGACAGCGCTGACCGCACCCAACTCGCGATCTTGCAGCGCTGAGCGCACGAAACGTGCAACCTCAGGGGCGGCGGCGGAGGAGCTCGTAGGCGGCGACCGCCGCGGCGCTGGCCACGTTCAGGCTCTCCACGCCGCTGAACAGCGGGATCGCCAGCACGCCGTCGAGGAGCGGGCGGACGCTCGCGGAGAGGCCGTCCGACTCGTTGCCCAGGACCAGGGCGACCCGGGGCGGGAGGGTGGCGTCCAGCAGCGACTCGCCGCCCGCGTCGAGCCCGTAGACGCCGAAGCCGGCCTCGCGCAGCTCGGCGAGTCCCTCCTCCGCCGTCGCCGAGCGCAGCACCGGCGCCGAGAACGCCACCCCGGCCGACGCCTTGATCACCAGGGGGTCGATCGCGGGGGTGCCGCGGCGGGGGAGGAGCACGCCGTCGAGCCCCGCGCCCGTGGCGGTCCGCAGGATCATCCCGACGTTCGACGGGTTGGTCACCCGGTCCAGCACCAGCACCGACGCGGGCCGCCGCGTGCCGAGGTCCCGCAGGAACACCGACACCGGCGCCATCCGGGGGGCCACGACGTCCGCGAGCACGCCCTGGTCGTGCCGCCCGTTGCCCGCCAGCACCTTCACCCGGTGCGCGGTCGCCCGCTGCACCGGGACCCCGCGGCGCCGCGCGGCCTGCTCGATCTCGCGCACCGCGTCCCCGCGGGAGCCCTCGGCGATCAGCACCTTGTCCACGGCCAGCGCGTCGTCCGCGAGCGCCTCGAGCACGGGCTTGCGTCCGTAGACGGTGATGAAGGCGTCCTTCGGGGAAACGGTCACCCCGTGAGCTTAGGATCGACCCATGCCGCCTCGGCTCTCCGCGCTCGACGCGTCCTTCCTCTACCTGGAGCAGCCGACCACCCCGATGCACGTCGGTGGGGTCGCGGTCTTCCGGCGGGGTGAGGACGGGCTGGACTACGACCGGTTGGTCCGGCTCGTCGAGCAGCGGATCTCGCTGGTCCCGCGGTACCGGCAGAAGGTCCGGTACGTGCCCGGCAACCTGGCCCGGCCGGTGTGGATCGACGACACCGACTTCGACGTGGCCTACCACGTCCGCCGCTCGGCGCTGCCCCGCCCGGGCACGGACGAGCAGCTGTGCGACCTGGTCGCCCGGCTGATGTCGCGGCCGCTGGACCACACCCGCCCGCTGTGGGAGATGTACCTGGTCGAGGGGCTGGCGGACGAGCGCGTCGCCGTCGTCACCAAGACCCACCAGGCGATGGTGGACGGGATCTCGGCGATCGACCTCTCCCAGGTGATCCTGGACGTCTCGCCCGAGGCGCGGCCCCGGGTCGAGGAGGTCTGGATGCCCCGGCCGGAGCCCAGCGACGTCCGGCTGGTCGCCGAGGCGATCGGGGACGCGGTGGCCCGGCCCGGCGAGATCGTGGACAACGTCCGCGCCGCGACCGGGGACGCCGTCGCCACCGCCACCAAGGTCGCGGGCATGGCCACCAAGCTGCTCACCATGGCCCGCGCGGCGTCCCGGCCGGTGCCCGGCACCCCGCTCAACGTCGCCATCTCCACGCAGCGCCGGTACGCGATCGCCCGCACGGACCTGGAGGCCTACCGCGCGATCCGGGCGGCGCGCGACTGCGCGGTGAACGACGTCGTGCTGAGCGTGGTGTCGGGGGCCCTGCGCAGCTGGCTGCTCTCCCGCGGCGAGCCCGTGACCTCGGGGTCGACGGTGCGCGCGATGGTGCCGATGTCCGTGCGCGGGGACGCGGACGTCCCCAGCTCGGTGGGGACGCTCGGCAACCGGGTGTCCAGCTTCCTGGTGGACCTGCCGGTCGGCGAGCCGAGCCCGGTGGTGCGGCTGCACCACGTCACGCACGCGATGCGCGAGCACACCGCGACCGGCCGCAACGTCGGCGCGGACACCCTGGTCCGGATCGGCGGGTTCGCCCCGCCGACCCTGCACGCGCTCGGCGCGCGGGCGGCGAGCGGGATCTCGCGGCACATCTTCAACCTGGTGGTGACGAACGTCCCGGGGCCCCAGTTCCCCCTCTACGCCGCCGGAGCGCGCATGCTGGAGATGTTCCCCGTCGTGCCGCTGGCCAAGGGACAGGCCCTGTCCATCGGGCTGACGAGCTACGACGGGTCGGTGTACTACGGGTTCAACGGCGACCGGGACGGGATGGCGGACGTGGACGTGCTCGCGGGCATGGTCGACGAGGCGCTGGACGAGCTGCTGGCCGCGAGCCGAGAGGAGAGGTGACCATGAGGATCTACCTCCCGGGGACCTGGCCGATGCTGCGCAAGCTGGTCAAGTCGGGGAAGTTCGACCCCATCGGCGGGACGGCGTTCGCGCTGACCCCGCGGCTGCGGGAGGCCTACGTCAGCGGGGACGACGAGGAGCTGGAGTACGCCGCGATGACCGAGGCGGCCCGGGCGTCGCTGCGGCTGCTCGCGGTCGAGCTCGGCCTCGGCGAGGCGGTCGCCGCCCGGCGGGTGGTGGTCGCCGCCGACCTGGACGACGTCACGCTGCGCCCGGACCTGGACGACGGTGCGGTCCGGATCACCGGTCCGGTGCCGGTGTCCGCGATCGCGGCGGTGCACGTGGACCACGAGGAGGCCGAGCACGCGGTCCGCGAGGCCGCGGGCGTCGTGGACAAGGCCGACCTGGGCGACCTGGACGCGGAGTTCCTGGTCGGCGAGGCCGAGGACCACGAGCTGGCCTGGTACAGCCCCGAGGAGATCGCGTTCCTCGTGGACCTCGGCGACCTCTAGCCGAACACCGGGGCGCGCTTCTCGAAGCCCGCCGCCACCGCCTCGCGCTGGTTCGGGCTGCCGATGAGGGCGCCGATCTCCTTCTGCTCGGCGGCCAGCTGATCGCGCAGCGGGATCCGCCCGGAGCTCTCCAGCAGGCGCTTGGCCGCGCGGACGGCGTCCGGGTTGACGCCGGCGATCTCGCGGGCGAGGGCCAGCGCGGCCGTGCGCGGATCGGGGTCGACGCGGGAGGCCAGGCCGAGCTCGACGGCCTCGGTGCCGCTGAGCCGCCTGCCGGTGAAGGTCAGCTCCTTGGCCCGCTCCCGACCGACCAGCTCGACCAGCACCTGCGTGCCGGTCATGTCCGGGATCAGGCCCCAGCGGATCTCCAGGACCGCGAGCACGGCGTCCGGCGCCACGATCCGGATGTCCGCGCCGAGCGCGATCTGCAGCCCGCCGCCCAGCGCGTTCCCGGTCACGGCCGCGATCATCGGGACCGGCAGCGCCGTCCAGACGTGCGCGGCGCGCTGACCGGAGGCCTGCGCCGGGCCGTCGGTGGGCGCGAGGTCCGCGGTCGCGGAGAGCCGCTGCCCGTCCCGCATCGCCTGGAACGAGCCGAAGTCCAGGCCGGCGCAGAAGTCCGGGCCCTCGCCGGAGAGCACCACCGCCCGCAGCCCGGGTTCGTGGGCCAGCTCCTCGCCGGTCCGCACCAGCCCGGCGAACATGGCCGGGTCCAGCGCGTTGCGCTTCTCCGGCCGGGCCAGTCGGACGTCGGCGACGCCCTCGGTGATCGAGACGGTCACCCGCTGTTCGGGCACGTGCCTACCTCCCCGTGAACCGGGCGGGCCGCCGCTCCAGGAACGCGGCGACCCCCTCGGCGTGGTCCTCGGACGCGAAGCACTCGGCCAGGGCCTCGCGCGTCGCGACCACGTGATCGGTCATGGTCCGGCCGGCCCCCGAGAGGACCAGCTGCTTGGTGCGCGCCAGCGCGAACGGTGATGCCGTGGCGATCCGCTCGGCCAGCTCGCGGGCGGCCTTCTCCAGCTCGTCCGACGGGTGCACCGCGGCGGCGAACCCGAGCGCCACCGCCTCGTCCGCACCCAGGTCGTCCCCGGTGTAGAGCAGCCGCAGCGCCGCGGGCGTGCCGATCTGGCGGGGCAGCAGCCAGCTGCCGGCCCCCGTGTCGGACCCCGCCGCGGTCGTCAGGCGAGCGGCTCGCCAGGTCCGCCAGGTCGATGCCTGCGCAGAAGCTGCCCGGGACGCCTGTGACCAGGAGCACAGCGACGTCGGGATCCGCGCCCGCGGCATCGATCCGGTCGGTGAACTCCGCCACCATGGCGTAGGTCATCGCCCCCTTCCGGGCCGGGCGGTCGATCGTCAGCGTGGCCACTCCCGACCCCACCTCGTAGCGGATCTCCTCCACGCCACCCCTTCCGTCGGCCCCGTCGCCGGTGCAATCCTAGCTGAACGATCGTTAAGGAGGGCTCGTGGATTTCGCGCTGCCGGTGGAGCTGACCCAGAAGCTCGACCAGATCGATGCGTTCATCGAGCGGGAGATCGTGCCGCTGCAGGCGCAGGACGACAACGAACGCTTCTTCGACCATCGACGGGAGTGGGCTCGCACGGACTTCGAGGCGGGCGGTACGCCGCGGCCCGAGTGGGAGGAGCTGCTGCGTGAGATGCGCCGCCGCGCGGACGCCGCGGGCTGGCTGCGCTACGCGCTGCCGAAGGAGGTGGGCGGTCAGGACGGCTCGAACTTCGACATGGCGGTGATCCGGGAGCACCTCGCGCGCAAGGGCCTCGGGCTGCACAACGACCTGCAGAACGAGTCGTCGGTCGTCGGGAACTTCCCGTTCGCGCACATGCTGCTCGCCTTCGGCACCGAGGAGCAGAAGGCCGAGTACATGGAGCCGATGCTCACCGGGCGGAGCCGGATCGGGTTCGGGCTGACCGAGCCCGACCACGGCTCGGACGCGACGTGGATGGAGACCATCGGCGTCCGCGACGGGGACGACTGGATCCTCAACGGCGCCAAGCGCTGGAACTCCGGGATGCACTCGGCCGCCCACGACGTGGTGTTCGCCCGCACCAGTGGCAAGGCGGGCGACGGGCGCGGCATCACGGCGTTCTTCGTGCCGACCGACACCCCGGGCTTCTCGGTGGACTTCCACTGGTGGACGTTGAACATGCCCACCGACCACGCCGAGGTCTCCATCCGGGACGTCCGCGTCCCCGGCTCGGCCATCTTCGGCGAGGAGGGCATGGGGCTGGCGGTGGCACAGACGTTCGTCCACGAGAACCGGATCCGGCAGGCCGCGTCCGGGGTCGGGGCGGGGCAGTTCTGCATCGACCGGGCCGTGGCGTACGCGCGGGAGCGGGTGACCTTCGGAGCGCCGCTGGCGACCCGGCAGGCGATCCAGTGGCCGCTGGTGGAGCTGCAGACCGAGGCGGAGATGCTGCGCGGGCTGGTGCGCAAGACGGCCTGGGAGCTGGACCGGGTGCCGCACATGGAGATCAGCGACAAGGTCTCGATGTGCAACTACCGGGCGAACCGGTTCGTGTGCGAGGCGGCGGACCGGGCCATGCAGGTGCACGGCGGGCTGGGGTACTCGCGGCACACGCCGTTCGAGCACATCTACCGCCACCACCGCCGCTACCGGATCACCGAGGGCGCGGAGGAGATCCAGATGCGCAAGGTCGCCGGCTACCTCTTCGGTTTCGCGGGCCCGAACAAGGTGCGCTGATGGTGCCTGCTCCAGATCTCGCAGCACAGCTCGCGGCCCGGCTCACCGAGGTGTTGGGGAAGGACGTCGAGATCGGCGGGCTGCACCGCCTCACCGGGGGCGCCAGCCGCGAGACCTGGTCCTTCACCGCGAACGGGGAGCGGCTGATCCTGCGCCGCGACCCGCCCGGCACCAGGGATCGTCCGCTGGGGATGGTGCTCGAGGCGCGGGCGATCGCGGCCGCGGAACGGGCGGGCGTCCCCGTCCCGCACCTCGTGGACCACGGGGCGGACCCCGCCGTCGTCGGGGCGCCGTACCTGGTCACCCGGCACGTGGACGGCGAGACGATCGCCCGCAGGCTCCTGCGGGACGCCGCCTATGCGGACGTCCGTCCACGGCTCGCCGCCGAGCTCGGACGCGCGGTGGCCCGGGTGCACGCGATCCCGCTCGCCGAGGTCCCCGGGCTGGAGGAGCGCGAACCGCTCACCCACCTCCGGGAGACCTACGACGCGCTGGACGAGCCGCTGCCGTCGGTGGAGATCGCGCTGCACTGGCTGGAGCGCCACCGACCCGCGGAGGTCTCCGAGACCGTCGTGCACGGGGACTTCCGCAACGGCAACATGATCATCGCCGAGGATGGCCTGAAAGCCGTCCTCGACTGGGAGGCCGTGCACCGCGGCGACCCGCGTGAGGATCTCGGCTGGCTGTGCGTGAAGTGCTGGCGCTTCGGCGAGGAGCCCGCGGTCGGCGGCTACGGCCCGCTGGACGACCTGCTCGACGGGTACGCCGAGGTCGCGGGCACCCGCCCCGACCCGGAGGCCGTGCGCTGGTGGCAGGTCTACGGCACGGCGCGGTGGGCGGTCGGCTGTCGGGGGATGGCCGAGCGGCACCTCTCGGGAGCGGTCCCGTCCGTCGAGCTGATCGCCATCGGCCGCCGGGTCTGCGAGCAGGAGCACGACCTGTTCCTGGCGCTGGGGCACCCGGCCGGTGAGCCCACGGTGGAGCCCGCAGTGGAGTCGGCCGGGCCCTCGGACCTGCACGGGCAGCCCACCGCCGCCCAGCTGCTCGACGCCGTGGCGATGTTCCTGCGCGAGGACGTCATGCCGGGCACCGGAGGACGTCTCAGCTTCAACGCCAGGGTGGCGGCGAACGTCGTCGACACCGTGGCGCGCGAGCTCTCCCTCGGCCCCGCGCAGGAGCGCCGCCACGAGGCCCGGCTGGCCGCGTTCGGCGCCGCGGACCAGCGGGAGCTGGCCACGGCGATCCGGAAGGGGCTCGTCGATCCCGAGAACCCCCCGCTGCTGGCCGCCGTGCGGGCGGGCATCACCGACCGGCTCCGCGTCGCCAACCCCAGGTACCTGACGTATCCCGGATAGGAGGGCTCGGAATGCTCAAGAACCATCCCGAGTACGTCGCGGCCTACTACGGCGTCCCGGCGGCGGGGATGGCGCTGGTGTTCCTCGACTACCGGCTCAGCCCGCGCGAGGTCGCGCTCAACCTGGACGACTCCGCCCCGACCGTGCTGATCACGGAGCTGAAGTACCTCGAGACCGCGCGGCGGGCGATGGCGGACGTGCCGTCGATCCGCACCCTGGTCTGCCTCGACGGTCCCGCGGACGGGGCGCTGAGCTGGGCGGACCTCCTCGGCGACGACGTCGATCCCCCGGCCGTGGACGAGCACGAACCGGCCTGGCTGATCTACACCTCCGGCACCACCGGGCGGGCGAAGGGCGCGGTGCTGACCCACCGCAACGTCGTCGCCGCGGTGATGAACTCCCTGATCAGCTGGGAGCACGACCACGATCCGGGCGTCGCGCTGATGCCGTGGCCGCTGTGCCACATCGCCGGCTACGGCGTGCCCATGGCCCATCTCAAGGGCGACGTGCTGGTCCTGCTGCGCCGCTACGACGCCGTCGGGTTCCTGGAGGCGGTGCAGACCCACCGCGTGCGGCAGACGTCCGTGGCCCCGACGATGCTCGCGATGCTGCTGCGCCATCCCCGCTTCCCGGAGTTCGACGTGTCCTCGCTGCGCCGGATCAGCTACGGCTCCGCGCCGATGCCCGCGGCCGTGCTGCGCGAGGCGATGGCCGCGCTGCCCGAGGTGCGGTTCCAGACGGGCTTCGGGATGACGGAGCTGGCGGGCAACGTGATCAGCCACGGCTCCGACGACCACGTCCGGGCCCTGGAGTCCGACGAGTCCCTGCTCACGAGCGTCGGGAAGCCCCAGTACCTGACCGCGGTCCGGATCGTGGACCCCGACGGCGACGACACCCCGGACGACGAGGTGGGCGAGCTGGTGATCCGCGGCGACCAGGTCTGCGCGGGGTACTGGAACCGCCCCGACGCGACGGCCGAGGCTACGCACGGCGGCTGGTTCCACAGCGGTGACCTGGCCCGACGGGACTCCCGCGGCTACTACTACATCGTCGACCGCAAGAAGGACATGATCCTCACCGGCGGCGAGAACGTGTACAGCCGCGAGGTGGAGGAGGTCCTCCACCAGCACCCGGACGTGGCGGCGGCCGCCGTCGTCGGGCAGCCGGACGAGGTCTGGGGCGAGCTCGTCGTCGCGGTGCTGGAGGCCCGCGACGGGCATACGGTCACGAGCGAGTCGGTCCGGGAGTTCTGCCGCGGGCACCTGGCGGGCTACAAGATCCCGCGGCGGGTGGTGGTCGTGCCCGAGCTGCCGCGCACGACGTCGGGCAAGGTCGGCAAACCCGAGCTGCGCAGGCTCGTCGCGGTCCAGGAGGAGGTGGTGTCGTGATGGAGCTGGTCGCCGAGGGACTGCGGTTCCCCGAGGGACCCGTCGCGCTGGCGGACGGCTCGGTCGTGCTGGTCGAGATCCGACGGCGGACGCTGTCGCGGGTGTGGCCGGACGGCGAGATCGACGTCGTCGCGGAGCTGGGCGGCGGCCCGAACGGGGCGGCCGTGGGCCCGGACGGCGCCTTCTACGTCTGCAACAACGGCGGCTTCGAGTGGCATGACCGGCCCGACGGGCTCGTCGCCCCCGGCCACCAGCCCGCGGACTACCGCGGCGGCAGCATCCAGCGGGTCACCCTCGACGGGGACGTCAGCACCCTCTACACCGAGGTCGACGGGCGCCCGCTCAACGGCCCCAACGACATCGTGTTCGACACCGCGGGCGGGTTCTGGTTCACCGACCTGGGCAAGAACCGCGGGCGCGAGATGGACGTCGGGCGGCTCTGCTACGCCCGTCCGGACGGCTCGTCGATCACCGAGGTCGTGCACCCGCTGATGACGCCGAACGGGGTCGGGCTGTCCCCGGACGGCACCCGGCTCTACGTCGCCGAGACCCAGACCGGCCGGGTCTGGGAGTGGGCGGTGACCGAGCCCGGCAGGCTCGGGCCGTGTGCCGGGCCGCCGCGCGGGTCCGGCGGGGCCCACCTGCTGCACGGCTTCGGCGGCTACCAGATGCTGGACTCGCTGGGTGTCGACGGCGCGGGCAACGTCTGCGTCGCCACGCTGATCACCGGCGCGGTCAGCGTCATCCGGCCGGACGGCACGCTGGACCGGCGGATCGCGGTGCCCGAGGCGGACCCGTACGTGACGAACGTGTGTTTCGCGGGCGGGGACTCGCACACGGCCTTCGTGACGTCCTCGGGCCGGGGCAGGCTCTACCGCACCGAGTGGCCGTACCCCGGCCTCGATCTCGCGTTCCGCGCATGACCACGACGTTCGGTGGCAGTCTCCGCGCGGAGACCACGGCCCGGCTCACCGGTCCCGGCGGCGAGTTCGCGCTGGTGGACGCCGAGGTCCGCGGGGTGCCGTGGCGGGTCTACGAGCGCGGCCCGCACACCCTGCGCGAGCTGGCGGAGCTCGCCGCGACCTGGGGCGAGCGGGTGTTCACCGTCTACGGCGAGGAGCGGGTGACCTATGCCGAGCACGCCGCGCAGGTCCGCGGTCTCGCCCCGCTGCCGGACGTGCCGGTCGACCCGGACGACGACGCCACGATCCTCTACACCTCCGGCACCACCGGGCGTCCGAAAGGGGCGGTGGGGACCCACCGCAACCACTGCACGAACATCCTGAACACGCTGCTCGGCGCGCGGGTCACGGCGACCATCGCCCATGGCGGGGTCCCGCCCGAGCCGGACCCGGCCGCGCCGCAGCCGGGCGGGCTGTGCACCTTCCCGCTGTTCCACATCGCCGGGATCACCAGCCTCACGTTCACACCGCTGACCGGCGGCAAGCTCGTCACGCAGTACCGCTGGGACCCGGCGGAGGCGGTCGAGCTCGTCCGCCGCGAGCGCCTGACCGGCGTCTCGGGGGTCCCGACGGTCGGGCGGCAGTTCGTGGAGCGGGCGGTCGGCGAGCCGGGGTTGGAGACGCTGACCGCGCTCAGCATGGGCGGCGCGCCGATCCCGCCCGACCTCGTCGGGCTGGTGGACACGCAGTTCGCCGCGCCGGTCTCGTCGGCCAACGGGTACGGGCTCACCGAGACGACCAGCGCCGTCGTCGCGAACGGCGGGCAGGACTACGTGAGCCACCCGGACAGCGTGGGGCGCCTGGTCCCGGGCGCGGACCTCCGGATCGTCGATCCCGGCACCGGCGAGGACGCCGAGCCGGGGGAGGTCGGGGAGCTGTGGTTCCGCGGGCCCAACGTGGTCCGGGGGTACTGGAACAACCCCGAGGGCACCGCCGCGGCCTTCACCGACGGCTGGTTCCACACCGGTGACCTGGGCGTCGTCCGGGACGGCTGGGTGTACGTCGTGGACCGGATGAAGGACGTGGTGATCCGCGGCGGCGAGAACATCTACTGCGCCGAGGTCGAGGCGGCGCTGTTCGAGCACCCGGCGGTCGCGGACGTCGCGCTCGTGGGGGTGCCGCACGACCGGCTCGGCGAACAGGCCGTGGCCGTGGTGACCACCCGGGCCGAGGTCACGGCCGAGGAGCTCCAGCAGCACGTGCGCGCGCGGCTGGCCGGGTTCAAGGTGCCGGAACGCGTCGTGTTCCGGGCGGAGCCGCTGCCGCGCACACCCAGCGGCAAGGTACTGAAGCGCGAGCTGCGCAGGGAGGTCGACGGATGACGGACGTCGGGTACGAGGTCGACGGGCACGTGGGGGTGATCACGATCGCCCGACCCGAGGTGCACAACGCGCTGCGCCGCCGGACCTACGCCGAGCTCGAGGAGCTGGTCCGCGGCACGACCGCGCGGTGTCTGGTGATCACCGGGGAGGGGCGGTCGTTCTGCTCCGGCGACGACGTCCGCGAGCTGATGGTGGACCGCACCGAGCGGCCCGCCCCGCGGCTGACCCCGGCGGCGGGCGCACTGCTCACCTCGACCGTCCCGATCGTGGCGGCGGTCAACGGGGCCGCCGTCGGGTGGGGCATGGAGATGGCGCTGATGGCGGACTTCCGGGTCGCGGCGCGGCGGGCGAGGTTCGGCGAGCTGTTCGTCAAGCGCGGGCTGTGCAGCGACGTCGCGGGGATCTCGCGGCTCGCCCAGCTCGTCGGGCGGGAGAAGGCGGCGGAGCTGCTGTTCACCGGGGACGTGATCTCCGCCGAGGAGGCGGGCCGGATCGGGCTGGTCGGCAGGGTCGTGGACGACGAGGAGCTGCTGCCGACCGCGCTCGACCTCGCGCGGCGGGTGGCGGCGAACCCGCCGCTGGCGGTGGCGGCGCTCAAGCAGGGCCTGCGCGAGGCGCTGGACCCGGACTGGTCCGACCTGGGCCGGTGGGTGAGCACCCGGCTCGGGGAGCTCGTCGAGACCGAGGACCACCGCGAGGGTGTCGCCTCGTTCCTGGAGAAGCGCGAGCCGAGGTACGTGGGCCGATGACCGCCGCACCGACCGGCCTGAAGACGCACGCGGTCTCCCGCTGGCTCGCCGAGAACCTGCCCGGCTTCGCCGAGCCCGCCGAGTTCACGCTCGTCGCGGGCGGGCGGTCCAACCTGACCTACCGGATCACCGACGCGGCGGGGCACGTCTACGCGCTGCGCCGACCCCCCGTCGGCAACGTGTTGGACACCGCCCACGACATGGGGCGGGAGTGGCGGTTCGTGTCGGCGATGGTCGGCACCGGGGTGCCGGTGGCGACCCCGCGCGCGCACTGCACGGACCACGCGGTCACCGGCGCCGAGTTCACCGTGATGGACTTCGTCGACGGCCGGGTGCTCGCCTCGGTCGAGGACGCGCTGGAGCTGAGCCCGCGGGCCCGGGCCCGGGCGGGGGAGCAGACCGTCGAGGTGCTGGCGGCGCTGCACGCCCTCGACCCGGACGAGCGGGGCCTGCCCGGCTCCCGGCGCGGGTTCGTGGAGCGCCAGCTCGCGCGCTGGCACGACCAGGTGCGCGCCACCGGCGTCGAGGGGGCCGAGCTGGCCCTGTTCGACGAGGTGCACACGGTCCTGGCCGAGCACGTCCCGACCGAGTCCCGCGGGATCGTGCACGGTGACTACCGGCCGGGGAACCTGTCCTTCGCCCCCGACGGCACCATCGTCGCGGTCTTCGACTGGGAGCTGTCCACGACCGGTGACCCGATGGCGGACCTGGGGTACCTCGTGTCGCTCTGGCACGAGCCCGGGGACGAGCTCGTCGAGGGCGCCGACCCCGGCCCGACGACGGTGCCCGGCTTCGGCGACCGCGCCGCCGTCGTCTCCCGGTACGCCGAGCTGACCGGCCGGGACGTCTCCGGGCTGGGGTACTGGGTCGCCTTCCACCGGTGGCGCAGTGCCTGCATCGCCGCGGGCGTCCGCGCGCGGTACCTCGCCGGGGTGATGGCGGACGACGGGCACCTGGAGCGGATCCGCGCCGACATGGCCGCGGGCAGGCTGCTGGCCGAACCGGCCCGCCGCGCCCTCGCCGAGGCGGGGATCAGCTGATGCGGTGGTCCACGATCCGCAGGACGATCTTGACGTAGTGGTCGATGAGCTCGTCGGTGGTCACCGCCCCCTCGGGGCGGTACCACTCGGCGATCGCGTTGCAGGCCGCCTGCGCGGCGCGGCGGGCGTCGACCGGGTCGTCGCAGTGGAAGACGCCCTGCGCGACGCCCGCATCGACGATGTCCGACCAGATCGTGGACGCCTTGACCCGCAGCTCCTTGAGCCGCTCGGCGTGCTCGGGCTCGAGGTTGCGCCACTCGCGGTTGGAGATGTTGCTCTCGGTCTGCCGCTCGACCCGGTACAGCACGGTGGCGCCGACCAGCGCGGCGAGCCGGGTCGCCGGGTCGTCCCCGACACCGGCCAGCGCCTCGTCGCAGCGCCGGAAGTAGTCCAGGGTGTTCTCCTGGATCAGCGCCGCGAGCAGGTCCTGCTTGCTGGGGTGCCAGTAGTACAGCGCGGAGAGCGAGAGCCCGGCGCGGCGGGCGATGTCCCGGATCGAGGCGCCGTGGTACCCCCGCTCCTGGAAGACCTCCCTGGCGGCGGTCGCGATCGCCTCGCGGCCGCCTCCGCGGGGGATGGGGCCGTCGGTCGGGACTGCGGTGCTCACCGCAGCAGGATAGTGGGCGCGGACCCTTCTGGCCGTCCACCCACGGTGTTAACTTAACGATTGATCGATCAGGCGATGCGGGAGGTACCGAGCGTGAGCGATGTGGCCACCTATCGGGAGGAGCTGCGGGCGTGGTTGCGCGACCACGCCCCGGCTCCCGGACCCGCCACCGACATCGCCGCGGCGAAGGCCTTCCAGGCCGCGCTGTGCGAGGCGGGGTACGCCGGGATCACCTGGCCGCGGGAGGTCGGCGGGCAGGGCCTCGGTCCGGAGTACCAGCAGGTCTACAGCGACGAGGCCGCGGAGTACGAGCTGCCCGTCTACCCGTTCCTCATCGGGATGGGGATGTGCGGGCCCACGCTGAACGACCTCGGCACCCCCGAGCAGCGCTCGCGCTACCTCCCGCCGCTGCTGCGCGGGGACGAGATCTGGTGTCAGCTGTTCTCCGAGCCGGGCGCGGGCTCGGACGTCGCGTCGCTGCAGACCCGGGCCGTGCGGGCGGATGACGGCTGGGTGGTCGACGGGCAGAAGGTCTGGACCACCAACGCCCAGTGGGCGGACTACGGCGCGCTCCTCGCCCGCACCGACCCGGACCGCCCGAAGCACTCCGGGCTGACCATGTTCGTGATCGACATGCACGCCCCGGGCGTGACCGTCCGGCCGCTCAAGGACATGTCCGGCCGCGCGCCCTTCAACGAGATCACGTTCGACTCGGTCCGGCTGCCCGCGGACGCCGTGGTCGGCGAGGTCAACGGTGGCTGGCACGCCGCGGTGACCATGCTCGGCCACGAGCGCGTGACCATCGGCTCGCGGCGGACCGCGAAGACGAACCCGCTGGACTACGCGGCCGTGCACGCGCTCGCCCGGGACCTGGGCGTCGACGTCGAGCCGGAGGTGCGGGCCCTGCTCGCCGAGCTGTACGCCCGCGAGCGGGTGCTGGAGCTGTTCAACGTCCGGGTGCGGCAGGAGACCGCGGCGGGCCTGCCGCCCGGGGCCCGCGGCTCCGTCGGCAAGCTGGCCGGGGCGATGCTGTCCCGGTTCGCGGTGGACGTGGTCGGCGAGGTCGCCGGGCCCGCCGCCGCGGGCTGGGACGACGAGCGCGGGGACGCGCTCGCCGTCGCGGTCACGTCCAGCCCGTCCAGCGGGATCGCCGGTGGAACCAACGAGATCCAGCGCGGGATCATCGGCGAGCGCATCCTCGGGCTGCCGAAGGAGCCCGCGGTGGACCGTGGTGTGCCGTTCCGCGAGCTGAAGGTGGGGACCCAGCGGTGAGGCTGCTACTCGACAAGGAGCAGGAGGCGCTGCGCGCCGCGGTCCGCGAGCTGCTCGCCGACCACTCCGACACCCGGGCCGCGATGGACAGCCCCGAGGGCGTCGACCGGGCGCTGTGGACCCGCCTCGGCCGCGAGCTGGACGTGCTGGGGCTGGTGGTGCCGGAGGAGCTCGGCGGGGCCGGGGCCGGGCACGTCGAGCGGGCCGTGGTGGCGGAGGAGCTGGGCCGCGCGCTCACCCCCTCGCCCTTCCTGGCCTCCGCGGTGCTGGCCACGGACGTCCTGCTGGCGCTCGGGGACACCGCGCTGCTGCCGCGGATGGTCACCGGGGAGCGGATCGTCGCGGTGGCGGCCGCGGAGCCGGGTTCCCCCTGGGGACCGGGTGGGACCACCGCGACCGAGACCGCGGACGGCTGGACGCTCGAGGGGCGCACGACGCCCGTCATCGCCGGGGACGTCGCGGACGAGTTCCTCGTGCTCGCCACCACGCCGGAGGGGCCCGCGTGGTTCCGGACCACCGAGGTCACGAGGAGCACGCTGACCACACTGGACCCGACGCGCAGGCTGGCGGCGATCACCTTCACCGGGGCGCCTGCGGTCCGCCTCGCCGGGGACGCCCTGGCGGTGCGGGACCGGGTCGCCGACCTCGCCGCCGTCGCGCTGGCGGCGGAGCAGCTCGGCGGACTGCGGAAGGTCCTGGAGACCACCACGGAGTACGCGAAGATCCGGGTGCAGTTCGGCCGGGCCATCGGCTCCTACCAGGCCGTGAAGCACGGGCTGGCGGACATCCACGTCGACTGGGAGCAGGCGCTGTCCGCGGTCCGCTACGCGGCCTGGACCGCGGACGAGGCGCCGGACGAGCTGCCGGTCGCCGCCGCACTGGTGGCCACCTTCGTCGGCCCGGCCTACTTCCGCGCCGCCGCCGCAGGCGTCCAGTTCCACGGCGGGATCGGCTACACCTGGGAGCACGACGCCCACTTGTTCTACAAGCGCGCCAAGAGCACCGAGCTCCTGTTCGGCCCGCCCACGCGGCAGCGCGCGCGGCTCGCCGACGCGCTCGGAATCCGACGGAAGGACCTTGCATGACCGACACGACCGAGGCAGCGGTCCTCACCGACCTCGTCGACGGCGTCCTCACCATCACGCTGAACCGCCCCCGCCGCAAGAACGCGTTGGACGCGGAGGCCTGGGATGGGCTGGAGGCCGCCCTCGCGCGGGCGACGCGGGAGGAGGGGATCCGGGTCGTCGTGGTGACGGGTGCCGGTGGCGACTTCTGCGCGGGCGCGGACCTGTCCGGCGGGCCTGCCGCGGGCCATCCGCTGGCCCGGATGCACCGCATCCACGACATCGCACTGGCGCTGCACTCGCTGCCCATGCCGACGGTCGCGAAGGTGTCCGGCGTGGCCGTCGGCGCGGGGTGCAACCTGGCCATCGGCTGCGACCTCGTGATCGCCGGGCGGACCGCGCGGTTCTCCGAGATCTTCGCCCAGCGCGGCCTGTCGCTGGACTTCGGCGGCTCCTGGCTGCTGCCCAAGATCGTCGGGCTGCAGCAGGCGAAGCGGCTGGCGCTGCTCGCCGAAGTCATCGGCGCCGAGGAGGCGAAGGAGATCGGGCTGATCACCTACGTCGTCGACGACGCCGAGCTGGACGCGAAGGCGGACGAGCTGGTCGCCACGCTGGCCGCGGGCGCGCCGGTCGCGCTGGCGCAGTCCAAGGCGCTGCTCAACGAGGCCGCCGACCGCACGCTGCGGGAGGCACTCGAGAGCGAGAGCCGGGCCCAGGCGATCAACTTCGGCGGCTCCGACCCGGCCGCGGCGTTCGAGGCGTTCATGGCCAAGCGCAAGCCGGAGTTCACCGGCGAGTGGACGGCGAAGTGACCGGCTACACCGAGATCGCGTACGACGTCGCGGACGGCGTCGCGACGATCACGCTGGACCGCCCGGACCGGCTCAACGCCTTTACCGCCCAGATGATGCGCGAGCTGGTGTCGGCGTACGCCGAGGCCGACCGGGACGACGACGTGCGCGCTGTCGTGGTGACGGGGCGGGGGCGTGGGTTCTGCGCGGGTGCGGACCTCGGTCGCGGCGGCTCGACGTTCGACGCCGACGACCCGGAGCGCGCCGCGGAGCGCGCGGACTTCGGCACGATCGGCGGTGCGCCGCGAGACGGCGGCGGCATCGCGTCGCTGGCGAGCGCCGCCTGCCGCAAGCCGGTGATCGCGGCGATCAACGGGCCCGCCGTCGGCATCGGGGCCACGATGACGCTGCCGATGGACATCCGGATCTGCTCGGAGACCGCCCGCTTCGGGTTCGTCTTCGCACGGCGCGGGCTGGTGCCGGAGGCGGCGTCGAGCTGGTTCCTGCCGCGGGTCGTCGGGATCTCGCAGGCCATGGAGTGGGTGGCGACGGGGCGGGTGTTCGACGCGCCGGAGGCGCTGGCCGGGCGCCTGGTGTCGAAGGTCCTCCCGCCGGACGAGCTGCTGCCCTACGCCTACGGCCTCGCCCGGGAGATCGCGGACAACACCTCGGCGGTGTCGGTCGCGCTGTCCAAGCAGATGCTGTGGTCGATGCTCGGCGCGGACAGCCCGTGGGAGGCCCACCGCGTCGACTCGGCGGCGATCGCGCACCTGGGGCGCAGCGCGGACGCCCGCGAGGGGGTCAGGTCCTTCCTCGAGAAGCGCCCGCCCGCGTACCCGGACACGGTGAGCAAGGACTACCCGGAGCTCCTGGACCGCTGGCCCGGGGAGCAGCCGGTCTCCTGATCCCGTCAGTCGCGGCGTTCCTCCCGGTCACGGGAGAAGCCGAGTGCGCCGATCAGCGGGATCAGCAGGAACGCCAGCCACGCCATCGGCACGTGGGCGGCGCTGAGCACGAAGAACAGCACCACCGCGAGGATCGGGCCCGCCGCGGCGATCCGGGCGGCGGCGCCGGAGAACCGGCGCTCCGGCTCGGCCGCCGGGCGGGGCGAGACGGCGGACTGCGCCGACCGCGCGGGCTGCTGCCCCGGCAGGTCCGGATGCGGTGCGGGCAGGTCGGTGA
This sequence comes from Pseudonocardia xishanensis, assembly GCF_039541715.1. Taxonomy (NCBI): domain Bacteria; kingdom Bacillati; phylum Actinomycetota; class Actinomycetes; order Pseudonocardiales; family Pseudonocardiaceae; genus Pseudonocardia; species Pseudonocardia xishanensis. Next base: position 58,710 of record NZ_BAABGT010000049.1, on the reverse strand, counting down.
ACAGCGCGGCGATGTCCTGGGCGGTCACGGCGTTCGCCGCGGTCGCGGAGCGGTCCGCGTACTCCTCGACGCCCAGCCTGCCCGCCTCGAGGTGGGCGTTCAGCGCCTTCGCGGCGGACTCCCGTTCGGCGGTCCCGATCCTGATGCCCTCGCCCATGGGGGTGATCCTAGAACCACTGGTAGGCGGTGCGGGACAGGGCGAAGCCGTGGCCGCTCGCCCCGATCCGGCACTCGACGCCGGTCTGCCTGCTGGTGCACGTCACGTCCCCGACCCGCAGCGACCGGCCGTAGTCCAGGATCGGCCCGGTGCCGAACACGGTGTCGCCGTGGCACACGAAGTCCGCCCGCGCGGTGCCGCTGATCGCGATCGCGTCCCCCCAGACGCCCTCGCAGTCCGCGGGGCGGTCCGGGACCGTCGTGGGGTCCCAGGCGGACTCGGCGATGTCGCAGCGCACCGCCTGCGGCTGGAGGTAGCAGGCGATGTTGCCGCTCGGGCTGACGAGGCCGACCGGCTCGGCCGAGACCTGGACGTCCGTGCCGGTGGGCGGGGCCGCCGACACGGCGGGGGCGGTCGTGGCGGGTGGCTGGGTCGTCGTCGGGGGAGCCGCGCCGGGGTCCGGGCCGCCGCCCCGCAGGGCCATCGCCGTCAGGACCCCGGCCACCCCCAGCACGGCCACCACCGCGCCGACCGCGACCGGGACCCGCCAGCGCGGGGGACGCTGCACGGGCCTGCCCGGCGCGGGCGTCAGGGTGGCGGGCAGCCACCCCGCCTGCGGGCGGTCGTCGGCGCCCGTCGACAGGGCCGCGCGGACGGCCGCCGTGTCCGGCCGCCGGGTCGGGTCGCGGTCCAGGCAGGCCCGCACGAGGCCGAGCAGCGGCTCGGGGATCCCGTTCAGGTCCGGCTCGGTGTGCACGGTCCGGTAGAGCAGGGCGGCGGAGTCCCCGGACCCGAACGGCGCGCGGCCGGTCGCGGCGTAGGCGAGGCAGCCGCCGAGGGCGAAGACGTCCCCGGCGGGTTCGGACCGGGCGTGGGTGATCTGCTCCGGCGCGATGAACCCCGGCGACCCGACGACGGCGCCGGTGCGGGTCAGCACCGTCGCGTCCGCCGCGCGGGCGATCCCGAAGTCGATGACCTTCGGCCCGTCGACGCCGAGCAGGACGTTCGCGGGCTTGAGGTCGCGGTGCACGATCCCGGCGGCGTGGATGGCGGCGAGCGCCTCGGCCAGCCCGATCCCGAGCATCCGGACCTGCTCGACGGGCATCGGCCCGTGCAGCCCGACCGCCTCTCGCAACGAGGGCGCCGGGATGTACTCGGTGGCCAGCCACGGCGGGTCCGCCTCGGGATCCGCCCCGAGCACGGCGGCGGTGTACGGGCTGCGCACCCGGGACGCCGCCTCGATCTCGTGCCCGAACCGGGCGCGGAACTCGGGATCGCCCGCGAGGTCCGAGCGGACGACCTTCACCGCGGCGGTCCCGGCCCGCCCCCGCCCGAGATAGACCCGCCCCATGCCGCCCTCGCCGAGCAGGCGGGTGAGCGTGAAGCCACCCACGGAGCGGGGATCGGGCACGGCCCGAGCCTAAGCGGTCAGGTGGTCGTCTCCGGCGCTGGGCTCATGTGGTCGCCTCCGGCGCTGGGCTCACGTGGTCGCCTCCGGCGCTGGGCTCATGTGGTCGCCTCCGGCTCCGGGATCGACACCGGGGTGCCCCAGTCCCGGTAGTCGGCCGTGACCGTGAGCTCACCGAGCCCGGGCAGGGTCTGGCGGGACTCGCTGCGCAGGGGGCGGTTGGCGGCGTCGATCCACAGGGTGGACGAGATGCGGGTCAGGCCCCGCTGCACCTGCTCGGTCAGCGCCGCCCGGACGGCCGGGTCCGGCTCCTGGTCCGCTGCCCGCACGAGGTCCACGACCACCAGGTACCGCACGGCGGGCATCCCCGCGACCGTGTCGTCCACGGCGTCCGCCACCAGGGCGGCCTCGCGGAAGTGCGCCAGGTTCGCGGTGGGGTCGGCGGTGTCGGTGAGGTTGACCGCGACCGTGGCCCACTGTTTCTCGGTGGTGCCGGTGGGCGCCTCGTCGATCCGCGTCCACACGCCCGCGACCTGCTGGAAGACCTGGCCGCCCGGCCGCACGACCATGGCCGAGCTCTGCGCCCGCCCGCCGACCGTGACGGTCTGGGTGAACCTCGCGCTCACCCCGCCGCCCTGCTCCACGCGCAGCGCCCCGTCCCCGACGACCTCGGCCGGGGTCCCCGCCGCGTCCAGCTGCCCGGTGAGCCGCAGGACGGCGGTGCGGTCGGTGTTCCGCCGGGTGCTCACGGCGGTGAGGAGGTCCGCGGTGGCGTAGTACTTCGGCAGCCCGGGGACGACCGTCTCGTCCGAGTTCCCGCGGGCGCAGGACACCACCGACGCGAGCACGGCGAGCAGCGCGAAGGCGATGAGGACCAGCGTCCCCGCCCCCTTGCCCTGCCCACGTCCGCGTTCGCGCACCGAGACCCCTCACGGAATGAGCTTCCGAGGCTAGCGCTCGGCGGGCGGCGCTCCCGGCGGAGCGGCGCGGAGTGCGACGAGTACGCGCCGCAGCGCGCCGAGCCGACCCGGTCGCAGTGCCCCCGCGGTGACCAGCGCGTCGAGCGCGCACTCCGGGTCGGCGGGCGGCCCGAGGTGTCCACAGCCCCGTGGACAGTCCTCCACGGCGGCGGCGAGGTCGTCGAACGCGGCGATAACCGCGTTCGGGGTGACGTGCGCGAGCCCGAACGACCGCACCCCGGGGGTGTCCACCACCCAACCGTCGGCCAGGGGGAGGGCGATCGCCGCGACCGTCGTGTGGCGGCCCTTGCCGACGCCCGAGACCACGCCGGTGCGTTGCACGGCGTCCGGGACGAGCGCGTTGACCAGCGTGGACTTGCCCACCCCGGAGTGCCCGACCAGCGCGGAGACCCGCCCCTCGAGCAGCGCGCCGAGCTCGGTCGGGAACTCGCCGCGCCGGGTCACCACGACCGGGAACTCCAGGTCGGCGTACTGCTCGGCGAAGGGCGCGGGATCGGCGAGGTCCGCCTTCGTCAGGCAGAGCACCGGTTCGAGGCCGCCCGCGTACGCCGCGACCAGGCAGCGGTCCACGAACCCGGTGCGCGGCTCGGGATCGGCCACCGCGGTGACGATCACGAGCCGGTCCGCGTTCGCCACGACGGTGCGCTCGAACGAGTCCGTGTCGTCCGCGGTGCGGCGCAGCACGGTGCTGCGCTCCTCGACCCGCACGATCCGGGCGAGGGTGTCCGGCGCCCCGGACAGGTCCCCGACCAGCCCCACCCGGTCCCCGACGACGATCGGCGTCCGCCCCAGCTCGCGCGCCCGCATCGCGGTGACCGGCGGGCGGTCCGGGTCGCCGCCCGGCGCGCAGGTCCACCGGCCGCGGTCGACGACGGTGACCATCGCCTCCTCGGCGTCCGCGTGGTCCGGGCGGCGTTTGGTGCGCGGGCGGGTGCCGCGCCCGGGGCGGACGCGGACGTCGGACTCGTCGTACTCGCGGGGCATGGGCGCGGCGTCAGCTCACGAGGGCGGCCCAGCGCCCCGGGAAGTCCGGGATGGTCTTGTCGGTGCAGGCGACGTCGTCGACGGTCAGCCCGCGCACCCGCAGCCCGACGATCGCGCCCGCAGTCGCCATGCGGTGGTCGGCGTAGGCGCCCCACGGCCGGTCGGTCGCGGCCAGCGGGGCGGGCCGGATCGCGAGCCCGTCCGCGGTCTCCTCGACCTCCGCGCCGAGCGCGGCCAGCTCGGTGCGGAGCGCGGCGAGGCGGTCCGTCTCGTGCCCGCGGATGTGCGCGACGCCGCGGATCACGCTGGGCCCGTCCGCGAGCGCGGCCAGCGCGGCGACCGTGGGGGTGAGCTCGGAGGCCTCGTGCAGGTCGACGTCGACGCCGTGCAGGTCCCCGCCCGCGACCCGCATGCCCGCCGCGGTCGAGGTGACCGTGGCGCCCATCCGCGCCAGGACGTCGAGGATCTCGGCCCCGGGCTGGGTGGACCCGGCGGGCCAGCCTGCCACGGTGACCTCCCCGCCGGTGGCGGCCGCGGCGGCGAGGAAGACGCTCGCGTTGGACAGGTCGGGCTCGACGGCCCAGGTCCGGGCGGCGATCGGGCCCGGCTCGACGCGCCAGGTGTTCGCCTCCCCGCTCGACTCGGGGTCGTCCACCACGACCCCGGCCTCGCGGAGCATCGCGACGGTCATCTCGATGTGCGGCAGGCTCGGGACGGGCTTGCCGTCGTGGTGCACGGTCACGCCCTTGTCGTACCGGGCGCCGGAGAGCAGCAGGCCGGACACGAACTGGCTGGACGCCGAGGCGTCGATCGTCACGTCCCCGCCGGTCAGCCCGCCCGCGCCGTGCAGGACGAACGGCAGCCGGTCCCCGTCGACGACGGCGCCGAGCGCCCGCAGGGCGTCCAGCACGGTGGACATCGGGCGCTCCCGGGCGTGCGGGTCCCCGTCGAAGACGACGGCGCCGTCCGCCAGGGTGGCGGCGGGCGGGACGAACCGCATGACCGTGCCCGCCAGCCCGCAGTCGACCGCGCCCCCGCCCTTCAGGGTGCCGCCGTCGATCGTCACGGTCTCCCCGTCGACCTCCACGGCGAGCCCGAGCGACCGCAGCGCCCCGCACATGAGGGCGGAGTCCCGGGTGCCGGGCACCCCGTGCACAGTGGACCGGCCGTACGCAAGCCCGGAGAGCAGCAGCGCGCGGTTGGTCACGGACTTGGACCCCGGCACGGAGACGGTGCCGCGGACGGGGCCGTCGGGGGTCGGGGCGGGCCAGGGGAGGGACACGCCCCCATGATTCCGCATGCGCGACGGACTGTCGGTGCCGCGTGCCACGATGGAGCCATGTGCGGGAGGTACGCCTCGACGAAGGCGCCCACGGACCTGGCGGAGGAGTTCACCGCGGTCGACGCCGTGACCGAGAAGGCGGGGGAACCGAAGGGGCCGGACTACAACGTCGCGCCCACGCGGGACGTGGTGGCCGTCGTGCAGCGGCACCCGCGAGACGCCGACGGCACGCCGGACCCGGACACCATCGAGCGCTCGCTGCGGCTGGTGCGCTGGGGGCTGGTGCCGAGCTGGGCCAAGGACCCGTCGGCGGGCGCTCGGATGATCAACGCGCGCAGCGAGACCGCCGCCGAGAAGCCCGCCTTCCGGCGCGCGCTGGCCGCCCGCCGCTGCCTGCTCCCGGCGGACGGCTGGTACGAGTGGCAGCGGCGCGCCGCCACGAAGGACCACAAGGCGAGCAAGCAGCCCTACTTCACCCGGTACACGGACGGGCGGTCGCTGGCCATGGCCGGGTTGTGGGAGTTCTGGAAGCCCCGGAACGACGCCGCGGACGAGCTGCTCGAGAAGTACCCGCACGGGCTGGTCACGGCCACGGTGCTCACCACCGAGGCCGTCGGTCCGCTCGCGCAGGTGCACGACCGGATGCCGCTGGTGCTCCCGAGCGAGGCCTGGGCGGCCTGGCTGGACCCGGACACGGACGCGACGGACTCCGAGGTCCAGCGATGGCTCGCGCCGCCGTCGCTGGATCTCGTGCACAGGCTGGAGATCGTGCCGGTGTCGGACAAGGTGAACTCCGTCCGGAACAACGGCGCGGAGCTGCTGGAGCCGCTGGACCCGAGCCGGGTCGAGGAGCCGATCCAGCTCGACCTGCTGTCGTGAGCGACCTCCCGAACCTCCCGCCCGCCGAGACGCGGGAGATCGACACTCCGCACGGGCCTGCGCGGGTGCACGTCCGGCTCGCGCCGGAGGCCCGGGGGACCCTGGTACTGGGCCACGGTGCCGGGGGCGGGGTGGACGCGCCGGACCTGCGCGCCGCCGCCCGGGCCGCCCTCGCCGCCGGGGTGTCCGCGGTGCTGACCGAACAGCCCTACCGCGTCGCGGGCCGCCGCGCACCGGCTCCGGCCGGGCAGCTGGACACCGCATGGCTCGCGATCGTCGCCGAGCTCACCGGTCCGCTGGTCTTCGGCGGCCGCAGCTCCGGTGCCCGCGTGGCGTGTCGGTGCGCCGCGGAGGGCAAGGCCGTGGGCGTGTTCTGCCTCGCCTTCCCGGTCCACCCGCCGGGGAAGCCGGAGAAGCACCGGATGGCCGAGATCGACGGCGTCGAGGTCCCGGTCCTGGTCGTTCAGGGCGCCCGGGACCCCTTCGGCATGCTCGAGAGCACCGACACCCGGACGGTCGTGGTGGTGGAGGGCGACCACTCGCTGCGCAAGGCGAACGCCGAGATCGAGCGCGTCCTCCCGGAGTTCCTCGACCGCCTGCTCGCGTGACCCGGGCCGAGGTGACTCAGCGGGCCGCGATGTCGGCGAACTGCGCGCCCGCCGCCGCCACCAGTGCCTCGGGGGAGAGCTCCACCTCCAGGCCACGCCTGCCTGCGCTGCAGAAGATCGTGGCGAAGCCGCGGGCGGAGGAGTCGACGACCACGGGCAGCCGCTTCCTCTGGCCCAGCGGGCTGATCCCGCCCGCGACGTAGCCGGTGGCGCGCTCGGCCGCGGCGACCTCGGCCATCGCGGCCTTCCTGCCCCCGCGGGCGGCCGCGAGCGCCTTGAGGTCGAGGGTCGCGGCGACCGGCACCACCCCGACGGTCAGGTGTCCGTCGACCGTGGCGACGAGCGTCTTGAACACCCGCGCGGCGTCCAGCCCGAGCGCGTCCACCGCCTCCCGGCCGTAGGCCACGCCCGCCCCGTGCTCGTACGCGTGCAGCGTGAACTCGATCTTCTGCCTGGTCAGCAGCGCCGTCGCCGGTGTGCCTCGCCCCGCCACAGTCCGCCCCTCCCGAGAAAAACGCCCACCGACCGGGAATCCTCGACCGGCCGATCCTGTTGTGACCGTACGTGACACAGGCACTGATGGAGTCCCCACGCTCCGCGACGAGGATCGACGTCGCGGGCTCCGTCTCCGCGCCGCCGAGACGGCCGGGGGGAGTGCGCGTACGCTCGTTCCTCGCAGACTCGCAGGTGACCGCACGGGCGGTCGAGGGGGAGAGGAGCGCGGTGCCGGACGAGACGCAGTCCGAACAGCAGGAGATCGACCGGGCGCCGGAGGAGACGGAGTCCGAGCGCGCGGCCCGTTTCGAGCGGGACGCCATGCCCATGATCGACCAGCTGTACGGCGCCGCTCTGCGGATGACGCGCAACCCGGCGGACGCCGAGGACCTGGTCCAGGAGACCTACCTCAAGGCGTACTCCGCGTTCCGGACCTTCCGCGAGGGCACGAACCTCAAGGCCTGGCTGTACCGGATCCTGACGAACAGCTACATCAACGGGTACCGGAAGAAGCAGCGCCAGCCGCTCCAGTCGCCGACGGACGAGATCACGGACTGGCAGCTCGCCCAGGCCGGGCAGCACTCGTCGACCGGGCTGCGCTCGGCCGAGGTCGAGGCGATGGACAACCTGCCGGACTCGGACGTCAAGGAAGCCCTTCAGCGGCTTCCGGAGGACTTCCGGATGGCGGTATACCTGGCTGACGTCGAGGGCTTCGCGTACAAGGAGATCGCCGAGATCATGGGTACGCCGATCGGCACCGTGATGTCGCGGCTGCACCGCGGTCGCAGGCAGCTCCGGGACATGCTCACCGACACCGCGCGCGAGCGCGGCTTCATCCGGGGCGAGCAGGAGGTGACCAGCTCATGAGCTGCGGGAACCACCACGACACGGACTGTTCCGAGGTACTCGCCGAGGTGTGGCTGTACCTGGACGGGGAGTGCGACCAGCAGCGCCGCGCGGTCCTGGTCCAGCACCTGGACGAGTGCTCGCCGTGTCTCGCCGAGTACGGGCTGGACGAGAAGCTCAAGCAGCTCCTGGCCCGCAAGTGCAGCGGCGACAAGGCCCCCGAGGGTCTCAAGGACCGGCTGCGCAGGCAGATCCTGGAACAAGCCGAGGTGAGCGTGGAGACCGGGCCGGGCGGCACGACCGTCGAGGTCCGCACGTCCCGCGTCGAACGCAGCATCTGACCCCGGACGCACAAACGGCACTTTTGTGCGGACCTGCCGCACAAAAGTGCCGTTCGTGCATTCCGGGCGGGCCTCAGGTGTTGGGCCGCTTGCCGTGGTTCGCGCCGCCCTTCTTGCGGTCGCGACGCTTACGTGCGCGCTTCGACATGCTCAACCCTCCTTCACACCGTGTGGTCTGACGCCATCCTCCCACGTGGTTGGATCGAGCCGTGTCGACCCTGAGCGAACTGCTGGCCGAGCACACGAGCCTGCCCGGGGACGCCGTCGACCACCTGCAGCGCGTGGTCGCGGAATGGCAGCTGCTCGCGGACATGGCGTTCGCGGACTTCCTGCTGTGGATCCCCCTCCCGCACGACGCCGACCAGGCGATGGCGGGCGGTCCCACCGAGTTCCTGTGCGTGGCCCAGGCCCGGCCCACCACCGCGCCCACCGCGCACTCCGAGGACGCCGTCGGGTTGCGCGTCACGCCGCGGGACAACCCGCAGCTGCGCCGGGCGGTCGTCGAGGGCCGGATCTGCCGCGAGGAGGAGCCCCGCTGGCACTTGGAGGTCCCGGTCCGCCGCGAGACCATCCCGGTGCGCCACGGCGGCCGGGTCATCGCGGTGCTCTCCCGCGACACCAACCTCGCCATGCCGCGCGTGCCCAGCCCGCTGGAGATCGCCTACCTCGGCAGCGCGTCCGACCTCTGCCAGATGATCGCGGACGGCACCTTCCCGACGACGGCGGCCTCCGCGGGCGCGGACACCAGCCCCCGCGCGGGGGACGGCCTGATCCGGCTGGACGCCCACGGTCTCGTCGCCTACGCCAGCCCCAACGCGCTCTCGGCCTACCACCGGATGGGCCACGACACCGACCTCGTCGGCGTCCCGCTCGGCCCCACCACCAAGTCCCTGGTGCGGGACCCGTTCGACGCCAGCGAGGTCGCCGCCCGCATCCAGGCCGCGCTCGACGGCCGTACCTCCCTGCGGATGGAGGTCCGCACCAAGGGCGCGGTGATGCTCGTCCGGGCGCTCCCGCTGCGGCCCCGCGGTGATGCGGCCGGTGCGCTGGTGCTGGTCCGCGACATCACCGACCTGCGCAGGCGGGACCAGGCGCTGCTGAGCAAGGACGCGACGATCCGGGAGATCCACCACCGGGTCAAGAACAACCTGCAGACGGTCGCGGCGCTGCTGCGCCTGCAGGCCCGCCGCACGGAGATCCCGGAGGCCCGGCGCGCGCTCGAGGAGTCCGTCCGGCGCGTCACGAGCATCGCGCTGGTGCACGAGGCCCTGGCCTAC
>NZ_BAABGT010000049.1:0-49395 GCF_039541715.1 Pseudonocardia xishanensis | reverse complement strand
ACGGCGCCACGGCCGAGGTCCGGGCGAAGGTCCGCCGCGACGGCTCGCTCGGCACCCTGAACTCCGCGATGGCGATCCCGCTGGTCCTGGTGCTCACCGAGCTGGCCCACAACGCGCTGGCCCACGGCTACGACCCGGGCCAGGCGGGGGAGGTCGTGGTGCGGGCGACCCGCAGCGCCTCGGCGTTGGAGGTCACCGTGGCGGACGACGGCCGCGGGATGCCGGAGGGCTTCGACGTGGACAGGGCCAAGGGGCTGGGCCTGCAGATCGTGCGCACGCTCCTCACGGAGCTGGAGTCCACGATCGTCCTGCGACCCCGCCCGGGCGGCGGAACCGAGGCCCTTATCACGGTCCCGATGGCGGCGCGATAGCCTTGGGGCGTGACCGTCGATCCCGGTGCCGTGGTCGCGCCGGTGCCGTGGTCCTCGGTCACAGGATCCGGGCGATGCGGTGACATCCCCGGAACCACAGAAGAGCGGGCCCGTCGCCGATGGCGTTCGGCTTCGGGCCCGCTCTTCGGGGGTTGCTGCTAGTGGATCTCAGGCGGTGCGGGCGCGGGTGCGGGAGTTGCGGCGCTTCAGGGCGCGGCGCTCGTCCTCACTCATCCCGCCCCAGACGCCGGCGTCCTGGCCACTCTCGAGGGCCCACGCGAGGCACTCGGTGACGACGGGACAACGACGGCAGACGGTCTTCGCCTCGGCGATCTGCAGGAGGGCCGGACCGGAGGTCCCCACCGGGAAGAACAGCTCCGGGTCCTCGTCGCGGCAGATAGCGCGGTGACGCCAATCCATGATGGTCCTACTCCTCGTGATGGCGATCGGGGTTCGCGCCGATCGCACGGCTGTGTAACACGGTGGTTCCGCGCTTGTGAATGATTTCACGAGCGCCGTCGCTCTTCAAGGGACAAGGTCCAGCCGGGTGAGGAGCCTCACCCACACTCCGCAACGACGCTCGACACTTTCGGTTACCGCATCGATACATCCTCACGAAGAGCGACGAATGTCCCTGCCCGTCGGTTCCGGGGGTTACCCCGTCCTCGGCGGACCATGCGGGGTTTTCAGGCCCCGCCGGTGTCCCTCGATCTCGTAGGACCTACCTTGGATCACGACTTCGCAGGATGCGAGCCCCTGGCTGCCCGACGGTCAGCGAGCATCGGTGAATGGCCGGCACGTGTCACTCGGCCGAGTGAGAGTGCCGCCCGGGATGCGACGAGGGGCGCCTTCCGCACGACGACTGTGAGTGTCCGGTCAGACCACGACGCGTAACGCCCCCGGGACGGACACGAACTCGACGTCCGTCCGCGCCCCGAGGTGGTCCCCGTCGAGCTGCAGGGCCAGTGGTTCCGCCGAGCGGATCCGGATGGAGGGAACGGCGTCCTGGCGCACGATGTTCCGCCCGTGCGGGTCCCCGTCCGGCGAGAGGATGTGCCGCAGGGTCCGCGAGACCGTGGCCAGGCCCAGGTGGCGCAGCCCGAACAGGGCCAGCCCCGCGCCGAACGTGGCGCCCGGGTTGGTGCGCACCGCCTTGCCGGACAGGTAGGTCCAGGGGTCGGTGTTGCTCACGAAGGCGAGCCGGATGTCCTCCAGCGGCGCCGCGCCGGGGATCTCGATGGTCATCGACGCCGGGTTCCGGCGCTGGCGCAGGTACTCGCCGACCGCCGTGCCCGCGTAGCGCAGCGGGCTGGCCTCCCGCCCGGAGGCCCGCTGCCGCTCGACGGCGGCGACCACCGCGGCGTCCCACCCCATCCCGGCGTTGAAGGTGAACCAGCGGTCGTCCGCCCGCCCGAGCCCGACGAGCCTGCTGCTGCGCCGCTCCAGCGCCGCCAGGATCGCTCCGGTGGCCTCCACCGGGTCCCGGGGCATGCCCAGGGCGCGGGCGAAGACGTTCGCCGAGCCGCCGGGCACCACGGCCAGCGCGGGTCGCTCGGGGTCGCTGCCGTCCGGCCGCAGCGGGCCGGTGGCCTCGCGGTCGACCAGCATCCCGTTGACGACCTCGTTGACGGTCCCGTCCCCGCCGAGGGTGATCACGAGCTCGATGCCCGCCGCGCAGGCCGCGGCCGTGGCCTCGGCCGCGTGGCCGCGGTAGCGGGTCTCCAGCACGTCCAGCTTGAGCTCGCTGGCGAGGGCGTGGGTCAGCACGTCCCGCCCCGCCGGGGTCGTCGACGTCGCCCGGGGGTTGACGACGAGCAGCGCGCGCACGACCCGAGCGTAGCCCGGCGCCTATCCTGGGCGCCGTGACGTCCACCCCTCCCGTCCAGGTCCGCGCCGCCGCCGTGCTGGTGGGCGTCGAGGCGCTGCTGGGTGTGGTCACCGCGGTGCTCTACGTGTTCTTCACCGGCCGCGGGATCGGCACCCGGCTGGTCGAGGCCTCCTACTTCGCCCTCATCGGCGCGGCGCTCGCGGCGGTGGCGGTGCTGCTCTACCGCGGCCGCCACGGCGCCCGGACGCCGGCGATCGTCACGCAGCTGCTGCTCATCCCGATGATCTACAACTCGTTGAGCACCGGGGACCTCGTCGTCGGGTTCGTCGCCCTGTTCTTCGTGGTCGGCACGTTCCTGCTGCTGATCAGCGAGCCCTCGCGGCGCTGGGTCCTCGGCGCCGACGAGGAGTCACGCTCCGAGTGAGCGCAGGGGGGCCCCGGTGAGCCGGAAGGTGGTCCACTCGTCCATCCCGACCGCGCCGAGCGCGCGGTAGAAGCCGATCGAGGGCTCGTTCCAGTCGAGGACGGACCACTCCAGCCGGGCGTACCCCCGCGCCACGCACTCCTGGGCGAGCGCGGCGAGCAGGGCGCGGCCCAGCCCCGAGCCGCGGTGCGCGGGCTGGACGTAGAGGTCCTCGAGGTAGATCCCGTGCACGCCCTCCCAGGTGGAGAAGTTCAGCAACCACAGCGCGCAGCCGACGACCACGCCGTCGACCTCCGCCACGTGTCCGAACAGCGCGGGGCCGTCCCGGAAGAGCGCGGTGTGCAGCTGCTCCTCGCGGAGCCCGCACTGATCCAGCGCCTTCTCGTACTCCGCCAGCTCCCGCACCAGCCCGACGACGGCGGGGACGTCCCCGGGCCGGACGCGCCTGACCGTCACGACGGCACCACCAGGTTGACGGCGTCCAGCCGCGGCACCCCGCGCTCGTCCCCGAGCACCGCCCAGGCGGCCGGGTCCATCGCGACGTGCACCCCGCCCTCGGCGGGCAGCCCCATCCAGCGCGCGATCAGCACGCGGGAGAAGTGGCCGTGCCCCACGAGCACGACGTCCCCGTCCGGCAGCACGGCGCGGACGTCCGCGAGCACCGCGTCCGCCCGCGCGCCGACCTGGGCCGCGCCCTCGCCGTGCGGGCACGGCCGGGTCCACACCGTCCAGTCCGGCACGGTCTCGCGGATCTGCGGGGTGGTGAGGCCCTCGTAGTCGCCGTAGTCCCACTCGTGCAGCCGGTCGTCGATCGCGTCGACCTGCAGGCCCGCCAGCGTCGCGGTGTCCTGGGCGCGCCGCCGCGGGCTCGACAGCACGCGCGCCGGCGGGGGCGACCCGCGGCGCAGCGCCGCCAGGGTCGGCGCGGCGGCGGCGGCCAGCTCCCGACCCCGCTCGGTCAGCGGGATGTCGGTGCGGCCGGTGTGCTTTCCGGTGGCGGACCATTCGGTCTCGCCGTGCCGGAGGAGGAAGACTCGTCCCACGTCTCGGACCCTAGTGGGGCCGGTCGGCCCTGGCCCGCCGTCAGTACAGCGCGGTACGATCCGATCACCATCGGTGAGCGGGGGGAGTGACTCGTGCTCGATCGCGTCGTGATCGCCCTCCTCCAGGCCGGATGTCGCGCCATGTGGGGCTTCTCCCCGCGGATGATCCCGCACATCGTCGCCGCGCTCGGGGCGGGCGGCGCGCTCCGGTGGTTCGCCGCCAACATGCCCCGCTACCTGGTCTCGATGCGCGTCCTCGGCGGCCAGCGGGTGCACCTCGCGGGCACCGTGATCTCCCTGCACAACGGCTGCCTCTACTGCGCCTACGGCCACGGCTACGCCCTGGAGCTGCTCTACCTGCGGGACCGGGACCGGCTGTTCCCGCTGGACGCGCGGGCCCTGGAGTCCTGGCTCGGGCTCCCGCCGCGGGAGCTGGGCGCCCGGATCCAGGAGGTGCTGCGCTCCGCGGGGATGCACGCCGAGGCGGTCTGGGCGGACACCGCGCTCGCGCTGGTGCGCGGCGAGCAGGCGCCGGTCGACGCCGCCGAGCACAGGCTCGCGCACCTGGTCCGGATGTTCGGCACGATGAACCGGATCGCGGTCGCCGCGGGGTGCCACGAGCCGGACGAGGCGCAGAACCCGGTCAACAAGGACGCCGCCGTCAAACGGCGCAACGCGGCGCTGCGCGCCACCGCCGTCTGACGGGCCGCCACCCGCCGTACCCCGGTCTGATGAACCTCTGTGGGCGGGCCCCCACCGGGCCGCTACCCTTCCGTCTCGTGGCCGCCCCTCGTTCACCGCGATGACGACCGGGAGCGTGCGCCCCGAGGAGACCGCCGACCTCGCCGCCCGGCTCGATCTCGCCCGGCGCAGCGTCGCCGACCTGGGGATCGACCCGGACGTCTTCGTCCCGCGCTTCTACCGCACCCTGTTCGGCTACGCCCCGGGCCTGCGGTCGCTCTTCCCGCTGTCGATGACTACGCAGCACTCGCGGTTCGGCCGGGCGCTCGTGCACGTGGTGAGCCATCTGGACGAGCCGGAGTCGCTGATCGGCTTCCTCGCGCAGCTCGGCCGGGACCACCGCAAGTTCGACGTCCGCGAGGAGCACTACGCCGTCGTCGGGCGGGCACTGGTGGCCGCGCTCGCCGAGACCGCGGGGGAGGCCTGGACGGCCGAGCTCGCCGAGGCCTGGGAGCACACCTACGGGTTCCTCGCGGGCGCGATGCAGGCCGGGGCACGCAGCGACGCCGGGCCCGCCTGGTGGGGTGCCACGGTGGTGGCACACGAGCGGGTCGACCGGGACCTCGCCGTCGTGCGGGTGCGGACGGACGAGCCGCTGGTCCACCGGGCCGGGCAGTACGTGGCCGTCGAGACCCCGCAGCACCCGCGGCTGTGGCGGTCGCTGTCCCCGGCCCGCGCGCCGGAGCGGGGCGGCGAGCTGGAGTTCCACGTCCGCGCGGTCGGCTACGGCAGCGTGAGCCGCGGGATCGTGGCCTCCGCCCGCGCCGGTGACCGCTGGCGGATCGGGCCGCCGATGGGGGCGCTGGACCGCGCCGTCGTCCCCGGCCGGGAGCTGCTGCTGATCGGCGGCGGCACCGGGATCAGCCCGCTGCAGGCGATTCTCGAGCAGATCGAGCGCGAGGGCGGGCGGCGCGAGCGGGCCGTCGTGTTCTACGGCGCCCGGGACTGGGACTCGCTGCACGCGCTGGACGGGCTGCGCCGGATGAGCTACCGCAACCCCTGGCTGGACGTGGTGCCCGTGGTGGAGGAGGCGCCCGCGGTGCCGGGCCCGCTCGTCGGCACCCTGGCCGAGGCGGTCACCGGCTTCGGGGCCTGGGCGGACTGCGAGATCCTGGTCTCCGGCTCCCCGGCGATGCTCACCAGCACGGTGCGTGCGCTCCGCGTGGCGGGGGCGGCGCCGGAGCAGATCCACTACGACCCCTTCGTCACCGACTGACCGCCGGGAGCCTGCGGATGCGACTACGGTCGGGTCCGTGATCTCCGCGCTCACCGACCGAGCCCTCGGCCTCGAGCCGGGCCGGGTCCGGTACACCCGCACCACGGTCCGCACCCCGATGCCCGACGGGGTCTCCCTCGTCGGCGACCTCTACCGGCCGGAGGGGGAGACGGGGCCGCTGCCGGTGGTGCTGATCCGGCTGCCCTACTCGCGGCGGGCCATGGGGCACCCACTGTTCGCGAGCCCGCTCGCCCGGCAGGGCTTCCAGGTGCTGCTGCAGTCCACCCGCGGCAGCTTCGGCTCGGGCGGACAGTTCCGGCCCTTCCGACACGAGCGCACGGACGGCCTGGCCACGGTGGCCTGGGTGCGCGAGCAGCCCTGGTGCGACGGCCGGATCGGCACCACCGGGGGCAGCTACCTGGGCCACACGCAGTGGGTGATCGCCGGCCACACGGACGTCGTCGCGGCGGGGCTGCACATCACCGCCTCACGGATGACGGACACGTTCTACCCGGGTGGCGCCCCGACCCTGCTCAACGCGCTGAGCTGGTCGGCGAGCATCGGGAACCAGGAGACGGACATCCCGCTGCTGCCGCACCCCGTCCGGAACCGGCGCAAGGCGGCGGCGCTGAAGCGGATGCCGCTCGAAGCACTGGACCTGGACGTCGCGGGCGGGCCCGTCGGTTTCTGGCGGGACTTCACCGGCCACGGCGCACCGGACGAC
This sequence comes from Pseudonocardia xishanensis, assembly GCF_039541715.1. NCBI lineage: Bacteria > Bacillati > Actinomycetota > Actinomycetes > Pseudonocardiales > Pseudonocardiaceae > Pseudonocardia > Pseudonocardia xishanensis. The sequence goes on along the minus strand of NZ_BAABGT010000049.1, from coordinate 43,048 downwards.
CCGTTCTGGGAGGCGACCTACGCCGAGCGCAGCCGCGCCGTCCCGCCGACGTCGATGGTCACCGGCTGGTGGGACCTGTTCGTCGCGGCCCAGATGCGGGACTTCCGGGCGCTGCGCGAGTCCGGGGTGGACGCGCGGATCGTCGTCGGGCCGTGGCTGCACGGCGCGGTCGACGAGCTGCGCGAGATCCTGCGCACCGACATCCCGTTCCTGGACCACCACCTGCGGGGCGGACCCGCGCCGGACGGTGCGCGGGTGCGGCTGTTCCTGCAGCAGGCCGAGCAGTGGCTGGAGTTCGAGGAGTGGCCGCCGCCTGCGACCCCGCACGTGCTGGACCTCGGCGAGCTGGCCGGGACCCCCTCGTCGACGTTCGTGTTCGATCCCGCGGACCCCACGCCCGCGATCGGCGGCCCGCTGCTGCAGAAGCCCGCGGAGCAGGCGGACCAGCGGCCGGTCGAGACCCGGCCGGACGTGCTGGTCTTCACCGGGCCGGCGCTGGCGACGGACCTGGACGTGGTCGGGCCGGTGTCGGCGACGGTGCACGTCCGTCCGTCGCTGGAGCACGCGGACGTCTACGTGCGGGTCTGCGACGTCGGCGAGCGCGGTGTGTCCCGCAACGTCGTCGACGGGATCCGCAGGCTGGACCCGCGGACCGTGCCCGCGAAGGACGTGACGGTCGACGCGGACGGGGTGTACGCCGTCGAGATCGAGCTGTTCCCCACGGCGTACCGGTTCCGGGCAGGCCACCGGATCCGGGTACAGGTCGCGGGCGGGGCGTTCCCCCGGTTCGCGCGCAACACCGGCACGGCGGACCCGCTGGGGACCGCGACCACCGGACTGAGGTGCACCACGGAGGTGCTGCACTCGGCCGAGTACCCGTCGTCGGTGACGTTGCCGGTGCTGTGACCGACCTGGACGCGGTGCTCGACGCCGTCGGGCCCCGGCTGCGCGCCCTGCGCGCCGCCCGAGGTGCCACCTTGGCGCAGGTCAGCGGGGAGACCGGGATCTCGGAGAGCACGCTGTCCCGGCTCGAGGGCGGTGGCCGCAAGCCGACCCTGGAGCTGCTGCTGCCGCTGGCCCGGGCCTACGGCGTGGCGCTGGACGAGCTCGTCGGCGCCCCGGAGACCGGGGACCCGCGGGTCCGGTTCAAGCCCGTGCACCGCGGCGGGCGTACGTACGTCCCGCTGTCCCGGCGCCCCGGCGGGGTCCAGGCGTTCAAGATGATCGTGCCCCCGGCGGGCGAGCCGGAGCCGCAGGTGCACGAGGGCTACGAGTGGCTCTACGTGCTGGAGGGCAGGCTCCGGCTGGTCCTCGGCGACCGCGACCTGGAGCTCGCCCCCGGCGAGGCGGCGGAGTTCGACACCCGGGTGCCGCACTGGTTCGGCGCCGCCGACCCCCGCCCCGTCGAGCTGCTGGTGCTGTTCGGCAAGCAGGGCGAACGCGCCCATCTGAAGGCGCGCGCGACAGGTTAGACGGGGCAGTGCTCGTCCACGGTCTCCGTGAGCCGCGTGTAGTCCTCGGCGGACGCGGGACCGCTCAGCGACACGACGAGCCGGACCTCGCCGAACCCGGGCCGGACGGCGTCGTCGAACCCGAATACAGGGCGCCCTCGGTCTCGACGCTCACGTCCTCGAGCGGGATGCCGAGCTTGGCCGCCCGGAACCGGTAGGTGACGACGCCGTGGGCGGTGAAGACCGCGAGGGCCTGGTCCGGGTCGTCCGCGACCGCGGCGGCGGTGCCGTCGACGATCGCGCGCAGGTCGGCGTCGCGGGAGGTGGTCGTGGTCATGGGTGGGCTCCTGTCGGGCTCTCGGGAGGGGACGCGAGGCGTGCCTGCAGACGGAGGCACGCCTACCGACCGAGGTCCGGCCAAGTCCGACAGAGTCGACGTGCCTGCGCTCGGTGAGGCACGCGGAGATCACCCGCCGGGCACGCCCCGCGCCGGCCGCTGCGTCAACCGGAGTCCCGGACGGCGGGCCATCCGGTCGAATGTCCGATCAGTCGAGCCCGTTCGAGAGGATCATCGACTCGCCCGTCTTGAGCCTCCCGGTATCGGACACCAGGTAGAGCACGGCGTTCGCGACGTCCTTCGGTTCGAGCAGTCCCGGCCGCGGCCTGCCCTGTGCGAAGACCTCCTCGACGTCCGCGCGGCCGGGGTCCGCGAGGTCCGGCCGGATCATCCGGTAGATCGCCGGGTTGTGGATCATCGTGGTGCTGACGCCTGCAGGCAGCACGGCGTTGACCGTGATCCCGTGCTCGGCGACCTCGTACGCGACCGACTTGACCAGCGCGACCACCCCCGCCTTGGCCGCGGCGTAGTGCGCGGAGTTGCGCGCGCCCGTCGCCGCGACGATCGAGGAGGTGGCCACGAGCCGCCCGGAGCCGGCCGCGATCATCGGCGGCAGCGCGGCGCGGAAGGTGTGGAACACTCCCGTCAGGTTGACGTCGATCATCGTCCGCCACATCTCGGCGGACATCGTGGTCAGGGGTGCGCCGGTGGCGATGCCCGCGTTGGCCACGACGACGTCCAGCCGCCCGAAGTGCTCCCGCGCCGTGTCGACCACGCCCTCCATGGCCGCGAGGTCCCGCACGTCCGCCTGCACGGCCACGCACCGCCGGTCCAGCGCCTCGACCGTGCGGACCGTCTCCTCGAGGTCGCCCGGGGTGGCGTGCGGATACTCGAGCCCGTCGACGGGCCCCGCGATGTCGCTCACGACGATGTCCGCGCCCGCCCGGGCCAACGCGACCGCGTGCGCCCGCCCCTGCCCCCGCGCGCCACCGGTGATCAGGGCGACCCTGCCGGTCAGTGTCATGGCGCTCATTCTGGGCCGGACACCGTCGTCGACGGCGACCCGCTGGAGTCCACGCGGTCGATGGACGGCTTCGGCGTCCGAGGCGGGCTCAGGCCTGCGCCCTGTGCCGCCGGTAGTGCCGGGCGACGCGGGCCCGGTTGCCGCAGCCCGCGGAGCACCACTCCCGGCGCGGGTGCCGCTTGACGAAGTACAGCACGCACCCCGGCCCCGGACAGGCGCGCAGCTCCTGGTCGCCTGCGAACAGCTCCACGCCCTGCTCGGCGAGTGCCGCGACGACGGTCGGGGCGGGCGGGGCGTCGCCGTGTCGCTCGCGCCGAGGATGCTCACCCTCCGCCCAGACCAGGGACGACCAGGGTCTGGCGGCGGCGCAGGAGTGGCCGAGGATGCGGAGCGCTCGGGCGCGGTCGAGGGCGGAGTCCGCGCGGCCCGGCCTCGCGGTGGCGGGCGGGTCCGGCTCGGCGTCGGCGGTGGGTCGAGGGTCTGCCGGTGGTGCGGCCGCGGGTCGGGGGTCGTCGGTGGCCTCGGCGGCGAGGTGGCGGAGGGCGTCGCGGAGCTCGCGGAGCCGGCCGAGATCGTCCGGGTCGAGGGTCGGCTCGGCGAGCCACGCGGTGACATCCGCCGGCTGCGGGGCGAAGCGGTCGCGGACCGCGGCCAGCCAGGTCTCGGCGCGCCTGGTCGTGGCGAGCTCGTCGTGCACGTCGCCGCGGTCGGCCCAGACCGTGTTCATCAGCTCGACGGCGAGCGGTTCGCCGAGGAGCGGCGCGGGCGTGGTCACGGTGTCGAGCGTACCCGGTCCTAACGGTTGTGGGTGCTTCTTGCCGTTTGACGGGACCGAGCTGCTGTGCCAACCTAATGTCTGAGACGAAGAAATCCATTAGTCGGGAGGCGTCGTGGTGTTCCACGCCGGAGAGCTGGCCGTGCAGGCCCGAGCGGGTGTGCGGCAGGCCGCCGATCGGCTGTCCGGGATGCTCGAGGCCCCCGACCTGCGCGGCGGCATCGCCCACTTCCTGGTCGACCGCACGTTCGCGGCGATGACCGCGCGGGATCGGGAGGGTCGGCTGTGGATCACACCGCTGACCGGGGAGCCCGGGTTCCTCGAGGTCGCCGGGGCCGCTGAGCTGCAGATCCATGCCGCCCCCCGTGGTCCGCTGCAGGGCCTGGCGGCCGGGCAGCCGGTCGGCCTCATCGTGCTGGAGCTCGCCCGTCGTCGGCGGCTCCGGGTCAACGGCACCCTCGTCGCGGTCGGCGGCGGCGACATGGACGGCGGCATGGACGGCGACATGACGGTGCAGGTCGACCAGGCCTACGGCAACTGCCCGCAGCACATCCGCTCCCGCGCCCTCGCGCGGAGCGACGCCGCGACGGTCTCCCCGTCGGTCCGGACCGCGACGGCGTTGACGGAGGCGGACGTCGACCTCGTCCGGCGCGCGGACACGTTCCTGCTGGGCACGTCCCATGCCGAGCGCAGCGCGGACGCGTCGCATCGCGGTGGCCCGGCGGGCTTCGTCCGGGTGCTGGACGCGCGGACCCTGACCTGGCCGGACTTCCCGGGGAACGCCATGTTCAACAGCCTGGGCAACCTGGCCGTCGACTCCGCCGCCGCACTCCTGTTCGTCGACTTCGCCACGGGCGACACGCTGCACCTCTCCGGTACGGCCGAGGTCGTCTGGGGCGGAGCGGAGGACGAGAGCGGCACGGACCGGGCGGTGGCGTTCACCGTCGAGTCCGTCGTCGCGGGCCCGGCGATGCCGCTCAGGCTGTCCGAGGCGTCGCGCTGAGACTCCCGAGACGGTGGCCGGCAGCGGGGATGATCCTTCCCGAGGTCTGATGATCACCGCAGCGTTGGTCAGGCGCTGGCTCGGGCTCGGCCGTACTCGGCCAGTGCGGTGAAGGCGGCCTTCGGCTCCCACGGCATCCCCGGGTAGGCGGTGCCGGTCCGGCCTGCCGGGAGGACCTTCACGATCCCGAAGCTCCCGCGGTCGAAGTCCCGGTCGGGATCGTCCGACGTCGGCAGGTGGCGGCAGGCGAAGGTGTAGACGAACGCGGTGTCGACCCCGCCCGCGTCGTACACCTCGAGCAGGTCGCGCAGGTAGGAGGCCTGCTCGGCCTCGTTCCGCTCGACGGTCTCGGTGAGCCGCACCGCCAGCCCGGTGCGGTCGTCGTACCCGATGATGTCGCTGCGGCTGCCGCGGTCGGCGGCTCCGGTGAAGGGGGCGCAACCGAACTCGGCGACGGCGACCGGCTTGCCGAGCGACGTCAGCGCGGCGAGGCTCGCGGGGAGGGCGTCGGCGTTGGTGGCGTCCCGGTAGCCTGCGTCCGTCGCGACGACGTCGAACGGGGTCCAGTCGACCGCCTCCAGAGGGAGCGACGCGTACCCTATCGGCCCACCGAACCGCTCTCGGGCGCCCGCGACCGCGCGGGCGAGGAGCTCGTTCGTCCTCCGCTGGACCTCCGGGAGGAGCTCGCGCAGGCGCACGGGGTCCGTGAACGCGGCCGCCCGCTCGGTCAGCGTGGCGCCGGGGAGGAGGCCGAGCGTCATGATGCTGATCTCCGAGCCGGTGAGGAAGCGGACGTCCGCTCCGCCCCGACGGATCCGCTCGGCGCGGTCGGCCGCGTCGAGCAGGAACTCCACCAGCTGATCGGGGGTGAGGTCGTTGGTGAACGGGCAGTACCAGACCTCGAGGCCTGCCGCGGCGGCGTGCCGGGCGGCGATCTCGAGGCGTTCGGCGACGCCACCGGTGATCCGGACGGCGTCCGCGCGCAGCTCGCGGCGGATGATCCGCATGTCCTCGGCGACGACGTCCGCGTCGAACGGCTCGTGCGTCGTGGTCCCGGCGTTGGTGAAACCGGTGTCGTACGTGACGCCCCAGGCGCGCATGGCCCCTCCTCGGATCTCCGCCTGTGTTGAGGGTACGCTGCGTACCGTGTCCGGGAAACGGCGGCGCGGTGCGGAGCTGGAGCAGGCGATCCTGCGCGCGGCCGCCGAGGAGCTGTCGGCGTCGGGGTACGCCGGCATGACCATGGACAAGGTGGCCGGGCGGGCGGGCACGAACAAGAACGCGATCTACCGCCGCTGGCCCCAGCGGGCGGCGCTCGGTGTCGCCGCGTACGCCCACCTCGCCGACTCCCGCACGCCGGTGGTGGACACCGGCAGCCTCCGCGAGGACGCCCTCGAGCTGCTGCGTCGGGCCAACGCGACCTGGTCCTCCCCGCGCGGGGCGATCCTGCGCGACCTGCTGGCGGCGGCGGTGGACGAGCCCGCCCTGCTGGACCTGCTGCGCGAGCAGGCGGGCGGCAGCGCGATGAACGCCGCCTGGTTCACCCTGCTGAGCCGGGCGGTGGCGCGCGGCGAAGCGTCCCCGGAGGCGGTCCACCCGCGCGTCGCGGCGCTGCCGATGACCCTGCTGCGCGGCGAGTACGCCCTCCGCGGTGTCCCCTCGGTGCCCGACGTCGTCCTCGTCGAGATCGTCGACGAGATCCTGCTGCCGCTGGTCCGCGGACGCGGGGCGTAGAACCCCGGAGACGCGACGCGGCGCCGACCCGGAGGTCGGCGCCGCGTCGGCGGGCTGCGACTCAGGCGGCCTGCTTGGTCTCCCAGAAGATCTTGTCGATCTGGGCGATGTAGTCCAGCAGCTCCTGGCCCGTCTTGGGGTCGTTGGAGCCCTTGGTGCCCGCGGCACCGGCGGCCTTGGTGGCCTTGTTGAACAGCTCGTGCAGCTCCGGGTACTTCTCGAAGTGCGGCGGCTTGAAGTAGTCCGTCCACAGCACCCAGAGGTGGTGCTTCACGAGGTCGGAGCGCTGCTCCTTGATCTCGATCGCGCGGGAGCGGAACGAGGCGTCCTCGTTGCCCTGGTACTTCTCCTGGATGGCCTTGACCGACTCGGCCTCGATACGGGCCTGGGCCGGGTCGTACACGCCGCAGGGGAGGTCGCAGTGCGCGGTGGCCTCCAGCCGCGGGCGGAGAATGCGGGGCAGCCGCATCGGGTCCTCCCTGGTGGTGATCTTGTCTGGCGGCTTCCGACCCTACTCTCGGGGTCGGCCGCGGGGCACGGCGAGAGGTGGGTGATGGACACGGCAACGATCCGCTGGCGGCGCGTGACGGTGCGCGGTCCGTCCATGTCGACCGCGCTGTCGGACGGCGACGTCGTGCTGGCCCGGTTCGGCCGGACCGCCCGACCGGGGGACGTGGTGCTGGTCCGCTGGTCGGCGCGGCCGGGGCAGCTGTCGGTGAAACGGGCGGTCCGCGCGGCGGGGGCGCAGTGGTGGGTCGAGGGTGACAACCCCTTCGGGTCCACCGACTCGCGGACGTTGGGGCCCGCGGAGGTGGTGGCCGTCGTCACCTGCCGGTTGTGGCCCCGTCCGGGGCGGCTCTGAGGTACCGTTGTCGACCAGTACCCGACTGCCGTAGCTCGGTGCCGCCGCGACCCGCGGCCGGCGAGCGAGCCGGCCGTCCGGCACCCGTCCGGCGAGACCCCGCCCGAAGGTGCACGACGCGTGGGAGGCCCCTCGGTGGGCCCCCGTCCCCGCACCCGAGACCTCCGGAGTCCCCTGTGACCCTCTCGCCCGAGCGCACCCTGCCCACCCCGACCCGGGACGAGATCTTCGCCGCGCACGAGGGCGGCAAGCTCTCCACCGGCCTGTCCGCCCCGCTGCGGGACCCGCGCGACCTCGCGATCGCCTACACCCCCGGCGTCGCCGAGGTCAGCCGGGCGATCGCCGCCGAGCCCGCCCTCGCCCGCCGGTACACCTGGACCGACCGGCTCGTCGCCGTCGTCTCGGACGGGACCGCCGTCCTGGGCCTGGGGGACATCGGCCCCCGCGCGTCGCTGCCGGTGATGGAGGGCAAGTCCGCGCTGTTCAAGACCTTCGGTGGGCTGGACTCGATCCCGCTGGTGCTGGACACCACGGACGTCGACGAGATCGTCGAGACGCTCGTGCGGCTGCGGCCGAGCTTCGGCGCGGTCAACCTGGAGGACGTCTCGGCTCCCCGCTGCTTCGAGCTCGAGCGCAGGCTGGTCGAGGCGCTGGACTGCCCGGTCATGCACGACGACCAGCACGGCACCGCGATCGTCCTGCTCGCCGCGCTGGAGGGGGCCTGCGCCGCCACCGCGCGGGCGCTGCAGTCTCTGCGGGTCGTCATCTCCGGCGCAGGCGCGGCGGGGGTGGCCTGTGCGCGGATCCTGCTCGCCGCCGGGGCGTCGGACGTCGTGGTGCTGGACTCCCGCGGCGTCATCGACGCGCGGCGGGGCGGGGAGAAGGCCCTGCTCGCCGCCGAGACGAACCCGCGCGGGATCACCGGCGGGATCGCCGAGGCGCTGCACGGCGCGGACGTGTTCGTCGGGCTCTCCAGCGCCACGCTGCCCGAGGAGCTGCTGGCCACGATGGCCCCGGACCCGTTCGTGTTCGCCCTGTCCAACCCGGACCCGGAGGTCCACCCGGCGCTCGCGGCCCGGTACGCCTCCGTCGTCGCCACCGGGCGCAGCGACTTCCCGAACCAGATCAACAACGTGCTCGCCTTCCCGGGGGTGTTCCGCGGGGCGCTGGACGTGGGCGCCCGGCGGATCACCGAGTCGATGAAGCTGGCCGCGGCCCGGGCGATCTCCACCGTCGCGGCGGACGACCTCGCCGTCGACCGGATCGTGCCCAGCGCGTTCGACCCGCGGGTCGCCCCCGAGGTCGCGGCGGCCGTGGCGGCGGCGGCCCGGCGTGATCCGGCCGCCGAGATCGCCGCCGAGTGACTGACCGTCACGATCGATAAAGCCTGTACCTGGCGTTCTTCCGTCGGACGGCCTAGTCGATCACACTGTGTGGACGGGTGGGACGTACCTCACTCGGGTTGATGTCGGCCATTCGGGCACGATGCCCGGATCGAGTGCCGTGGTCGCTCGTTGTGCCCCGTGACGGCGCCTCTCCGAACGAGGCGCCGACTCGAGCACACGGGGGGACCGGGTGGGCGATTTCGGAGCACGTGACGAGGAGGTCGACCCCGGTGTGCCCGCCACGGGCGCGCCGGTGGACGCGGACCCGACCGAGCACGGCGTGACCGGGACGAACGGGTACGACCCGGTGCGCCGGGCCGACCTGCTGCGGTCGCGGTCGGCGGAGCCGGAGCCGGAGCAGGCGCGGTTCGCCGACCGGGTCGCCCGGGCCCTGGCGGCGCCGTCGGGCGGGCGGGTCCCGGCCTCGCGGCGTCCCGCGCCCACCTCCCGCGCCGACCGCGCCGACCGCGCCGACCGCGCCGACCCGCAGGCCCCCGACGCCGAGTCGGAGGCCGGGACCGACCCCGGCGCCGTGCAGGTGGTCGCCCGGCCCGAGCAGCTGAGCGGACCGCACGCACTGCCGCCCGAGACCCTCGACCCCGGCGTGCGGCCGGGGGTGCGGGACGCGGCGTTCGGCACGGCCGCGCTGCCGCCCGTCGCACTGCGCGGGGCAGGGGCCGAGGTCGTGCCGCTGCCCACCGCGCCCGCCGTCGTCTGCGACGGTGCGGACCGGATCCTGCGCGTCAACCCCGCCTTCCTGCGGCTCGCCGCGCACCACGGCGCCGACCCGCTCGGCTTGCCGCTGCCGCGGATCCTCAGCGGACCGGACCACGACGCGCGCCTGCTGCGGGCCGACGGCGTGACCGTCCGGGTCCGGGTGGTGCGCTGGGACCTGCCCGGGGTCCCGCGGCCGGAGACGCAGCGCCCGGGCTCGATCCTGCGGGCCGTGCTGTTCGTGGAGCTCGGGGGCGAGCCGGACCGGCGCTGGACCGCCGAGCTCGAGCGTCTGGCCCGCGTCGGCACCTGGGGCTACGACCTGGCCACGGCCACCCTGCGGCGCAGCCCGTCGCTCGACCGGCTCTACGCCGAGATCGGCGTGCGCCCGGACGGCCCGCTGGGCCCGATCGAGGGCGAGCTGGTGGCCCAGCTCTGCCGCGGCCTGCGGACGGGGACCGCCGCGGCCGAGCAGGAGCTGGAGCTGCGGGCGGGGGCCGACCGGCTGCTCAGCTGCCGCGCCCGCGTCGAGCGGGGCCCGGACGGCACGGCGCAGCGGCTGGTCGGCATGGTCCGGGACGTCACGGCCGAGCGCCGCACCGACCACGCGCGGGAGCGGTTCGCCGCGTTGATGTCCACGGTCGCGGATGGGGTGGCCCTGGTCGACGCCGCCGGTCGGATCGTCGACGCCAACGCCGCCTTCTGCGCCCTGCTGGACCGGTCGCTAGACGATCTGCGCGCCCGGACCGCACTCGCCCTCACCGCGGACGCCGAGGCCCAGCCGGACACCGGGCCCGCCGAGCTGCCGACCTGGCTGCACCGGGTCGCGCCGGGTGACGCCGCCTACAAGCTCGAGGCCGTCACCCTCCTGCGGGGGGACGGCACGCCGGTGACCTGCCGGGTCGCCGTGAGCGCGTCGACGTCGGACTCCGGGGACCCGTTCTGGCTGGTCACGGCGACGCGCCCGGAGCGCCGCGCGCTCGCGCCGGTGACCGGGGACGACGAGCTGACCGGCCTGCTGGGCCGGACCGGCGCGCTGGCGCTGCTGGCGGAGCTGCTCACCGGGGCCGGTCGCGACCGGGTCGCCGTCGTGTGCGGCGACCTCGACGACTTCGCCCGGGTCAACTCCTCGCTCGGCCACGACGCGGGCGACGACCTGCTCGCCGACACCGCGGACCGGCTGCGCCGCGGCCTGCCCGCCGCCTGCACCGCCGCCCGGATCTCCGCGGACCAGTTCGTGGTGCTCTGCTCCGACCACGCGCTGACCGGCGGCGCCGAGGCGCTGGCCCGGACGGTCGGCGGCCTGCTCCGCGCGACCGTGCCCGTGCACGGCACCGCGGTCCGCATCACCGCGTCGGTGGGGGTCGTGACCCCGGACCTGCTGTGCAGCGGCGAGCGCTCGACGGACTCAGGGGCCTCCGGGGACTCCGGCGACTCCGGGGACGCCGAGGCGCCCGCCGTGCGCGATCCCGAGGTCGCCGCCGCCGACCTGCTCCGCTACGCCGAGGTCGCGATGCAGCACGCCAAGCGCGCGGGCCGCGGCGGCGTCGTCGTGGCGTCGCCGTCGGTGGTCGCCTCCGCGGACCGACAGCTGGAGCTGGAGGCCGAGCTGCGCGCGGCGATCGCCGAGAGCGACGGGAACGGCCTCACCCTGGAGTACCAGCCCGTCGTCGGCCCGGACGGCACCGTCCTGTCGGCGGAGGCGCTGGTCCGCTGGCCGCACCCGGAGCGCGGGATGATCGGCCCCGGTGAGTTCCTGCCGGTCGCCGAGCGCGCCGGGATGATGCGCGACCTCGACCTCTGGGTGCTGCGCACGGCCGCGCGGGAGGCCGCGGGCTGGCCCACGCCGGCCGCGGTCGCGGTGAACCTGGCCGGGCTGCTGCCCGGCGACCCGGCCTTCCTGACCGAGGTGACCGCCGCCGTCGAGGCCGCGGAGCTGGGCTGGAACCGGCTGATCCTGGAGCTGGTCGAGACCAGCCTGGTCGCGCTGCCGCAGGCCGCGCTCGACGCGATGGCCGAGCTGGCCGACCGTGGCGTCCGCTTCGCGGTCGACGACTTCGGCACCGGCTACTCCTCGCTGGCCCGGCTCAAGCAGCTGCCCGCGCAGACGGTGAAGGTGGACCGGGCGTTCGTCACGGGCGTCGCGGCGGACCCGGCGGACTTCGCGGTCGCCCGCGCCGTCGTCGACATGGCCCGGGCGCTGGGGCGCACCACGGTCGCCGAGGGCGTCGAGACCGCCGAGCAGTTCCACGTGCTGCGCGGCCTGGGGGTGGACGCCTACCAGGGCTGGCTCTTCGCCCGCCCGCTGGCGCCCGACGCCCTGCGGCGCACCCTCGCCGGCGGCAGGCTGGCCACCCCGGCCCGCGCCCTCGGCGCCTGACCGGGGTCCACCAGGTGGTCGCTGTCCGGACCGGTCCCGATGGGATCACGGTCCGCCATTCGTGTCGCTGATGTCGGTGGGGCCGGTTAGCCTCTCGGGACCACGGCGTCCGGTAGGCGGTCGCCGCCGACGAGGGGATCCCGGGTGATCGAGTTCCGGGGCGTCACGAAGCGCTTCGCCGACGGCACGGTCGCAGTGGACGGGTTGGACCTCACCGTCGAGTCCGGCCGCATCACGGTGTTCGTGGGCCCGTCCGGCTGCGGGAAGACCACGTCGCTGCGCATGATCAACCGCATGATCGAGCCCACCGAGGGCACGATCACGGTGGACGGGAAGGACGTCATGGCCGGTCACCCGGCCGACCTGCGGCGCGGCATCGGGTACGTCATCCAGCAGGCGGGGCTGTTCCCGCACAAGACGATCCGGGACAACATCGCCACGGTCCCGCTGCTGCTCGGCTGGTCCAAGCAGAAGGCGCGGGAGCGCGCCGAGGAGCTGATGGACATCGTCGGGCTCGGCGCGGAGATGGCCAAGCGCTACCCGGCGCAGCTGTCCGGCGGGCAGCAGCAGCGCGTCGGGGTGGCGCGCGCGCTGGCCGCGGACCCGCCCGTGCTGCTGATGGACGAGCCGTTCAGTGCCGTGGACCCGGTCGTCCGGGAGAGCCTGCAGGACGAGCTGCTGCGGCTGCAGGAGGACCTGGGCAAGACGATCGTGTTCGTCACCCACGACATCGACGAGGCGGTGAAGCTGGGGGACAAGGTCGCCGTGTTCCGCACCGGCGGCCACCTCGCCCAGTACGCCTCACCCGCGGAGCTGCTCGCCCGCCCGGCGGACGACTTCGTGGACGGGTTCGTCGGCCGGGACCGCGGGTACCGCACGCTCGGGTTCCTGGAGCAGGAGGTGCCGCTGGGCACGCTGCACCCGGTCCGCGTCGGCGGCACCGCCACCGGGGGCTGGACCCTCGTGGTGGACGGCGAGGACCGGCCGATCGGCTGGGTGTCGAGCGCCGGCGTCGTCGACGAGGCGGCGGTCATCCCGGGCGGGACCCTGCACCAGGCGGGCTCCGGGTCGCTGCGCAGCGCGCTGGACTCGGCGTTGTCCTCGCCCTCGGGGCAGGGCGTCGCGGTGGACGACCGCGGCCGCGTCGCGGGGTCCATCTCCACGGACGCCGTGCTCGCCGCCCTGGCCGCCTCCCGCGAGGCCGCCTGATGGTCTGGGACTGGATCCCACGCAACACCGACCTGATCGTCCGGCTGCTCGGCGTGCACACCGTGCTGGCCCTGATCCCGGTGCTGGTCGGGCTCGTCATCGCGGTGCCGCTCGGCTGGCTCGCCAGCCGCAACCCGAGCCTGCGGGCCGTGCTCATCCCGGCGGCCGGCGTGCTCTACACGATCCCGTCGCTCGCGGTGTTCATCGTGTTGCCCGCGCTGCTCGGCACGCAGATCCTCGACCCGCTGAACGTCGTGGTGGCGCTGACCATCTACACGGTCGCGCTGCTCGTCCGGTCCGTGTCGGACGCGCTGGCCGCCGTGCCCTCGCTCGTCGTCGCCGCGGCCACCGCGATGGGCTACAAGCCCGGCAGGCGGTTCGTGTCCGTGGAGCTGCCGCTGGCGGTCCCGGTGCTGGTCGCGGGGCTGCGGGTGGCCGCGGTGTCCAACATCAGCCTGGTCTCGGTCGGCGCGCTGATCGGCGTCGGCGGGCTGGGGCAGCTGTTCACCGAGGGCTACCAGCGGGACTTCCCCACGGAGATCCTCACCGGCATCGTCCTGATCGTGGCCCTGGCCCTGGTGGTGGACGGGCTGCTGGTCCTGGCCGGGCGGTTCGCCACGCCGTGGACGCGGACGGGGGTGGGAGCGTGAGCGAGCGTGCGCGCGAACCACGGGCACAGCGCCTGGGCGAAGCGCAGGCCCAGCGAAGCGAGGACGAGCGGTGAGCCTGCTGTTCTCCTACCTGTTCGACGCGTCCCACTGGTCCGGGCCCACCGGCATCCCGGCGCGGATCGGGGAGCACCTGTTCTACTCGGTGCTCGCCCTGGCGCTCGGCGCCGTCGTCGCGATCCCGCTGGGCGCGCTGGTGGGGCACACGCGCAGGGGCGGGTTCCTCGTCGTCGGCGTCGCCAACGGCATGCGGGCCCTGCCCGAGCTGGGTCTGCTGACCCTGCTGGTCCTGCTGATGGGCATCGACCTGCTGCCGGTCACGATCGCCCTCGCCGTGCTCGCCGTCCCGCCCCTGCTCGCCGGGACCTACGCCGGCGTGCGGAACGTGGACGCCGGCGCGGTGGACGCCGCCCGTGGCATGGGCATGCGCGAGGGGCAGATCCTCACCAAGGTCGAGTTCCCGAACGCGCTTCCGTTGATCCTCGGCGGGCTGCGGGCGGCGGCGCTGCAGGTCATCGCCACCGCGGCGGTGGCCGCCTACGTCAGCTTCGGCGGCCTGGGCAGGCTGCTGATCGACGGGCTCAAGTCGCTCGACTACTCCCAGATGGCAGCGGGCGCGATCCTCGTCGCCCTGCTCGCACTGACCGTGGAGGGACTGCTGGCGCTGGTGCAGCGCGCCGTCGTCTCGCCCGGGCTGCGCGGCGGCGGACGGCGCTCGCCGACCGCCGAGATCACCGGCAAGAGCTCTGAACCCACACCCGAACCCGAACCGATCCCCGAAAAAGCAGGAGCAACACCGTGACCCTCAGACGTTCCCTCTCCCTGGTCGCCGCGGGGGCGGCCGCCGTGCTCGGCCTGACCGCCTGCGGCGGCGGGGGCAACCCGGTCGGCGGTGGCGCGAGCCAGGCCCCCGCCGCGGGCGACACCATCCGGATCGGCTCCGCGGACTTCACCGAGAGCCAGCTCCTGGCCCAGATCTACGGGCAGGCGCTGCAGGCCAAGGGCGTGCAGGTCGAGATCACCCCGCCGATCGGGAGCCGCGAGGTCTACTACCCCGCGCTCACGGACGGCTCGATCGACATGGTCCCCGAGTACACGGGCACCCTGCTGCAGTACATCAAGAAGGACGCCGCGGAGACCGAGCCGGACGCCGTGTACACCGCGCTGCAGACGGCGGTCCCGGCTCCGCTGACCGTGCTGGACAAGGCGGCGGCGGAGGACAAGGACGCCGTGGTCGTCACCCAGGCGTTCGCCCAGCAGAACAACCTGAAGTCCATCGCGGACCTCGCCCCGCTGGCGGGCACCGTGACCTTCGGCGGCCCGTCGGAGTTCCAGACCCGCCCGGACGGCATCCCCGGCCTGCAGAAGACCTACGGCGTCACGTTCAAGGGCTACACCGCGCTCGACGCGGGCGGCCCCGTCACGGTGAAGGCCCTGGCGGACGGCCAGGTCCAGGCCGCGGACCTGTTCACCACGGACCCGGCCATCGAGGCCAACGGTTTCGTGGTGCTCGAGGACCCGAAGAGCAACTTCGCCGCGCAGAACGTCGTCCCGCTGATCAACTCGGCCAAGGCGTCGGACCAGGTCAAGCAGATCCTCAACGCCGTCCAGGCCAAGCTGACCACCGAGGGGCTGCTGGAGCTCAACACCACGGCCAACGGCGCGGACAAGCCCAACCTGGACCAGGTCGCGAAGGACTGGCTGGCGAAGAACGGCGTCTGACGGACTACCGGTAGCCCGTCGTGTCGGCGGGCTCGCCGGGATCCTGCACCTCCACCAGGTAGCGCCAGGCGTCGGGTCGGGAGCCGTCCAGGTCGGACAGACCGTAGACCCGGGCGAGCTCCCCGCTCGACGTCGACCGGGCGTTCCAGCGGGCCCGCCGCGGGTCCGCGGCGAGCGCGGCGATCCCGCGGCCGACGAACCGCGGGGTCTCCGAGATGGCGAAGTGCGGCTCGCGCTCCAGCGCGTCCCGCCAGGTCTGCTCGGTGACGCCGAAGTGGTCCAGCATGGCCTCGCTGCGCAGCCAGCCCGGTGTCACCGCCACCGAGGTGGCGGTCGGCAGCTCGTGCGCCCATGAGCGGGCGAGGCGGATCGGCGCCATCTTGGACAGGTCGTAGTAGACCGAGAGCCGGTAGTTGTCCGCGTTGTACTCCGCGGTGCCGTCGGTGACCTCCACGACCAGCCCGCCCTCGTGCCTACTGAGCAGCGGGAACGCATGGTGCGCCGTGACGAGGTGGGTGTCGATCGCCAGCCTCAGCATCCGCAGCCCGTTCTCCAGCGAGTGCTCCCAGACCGGGGTCTCCCACTCCAGCAGCGGGTCGCCGCCGAAGATGTCGTTGACCAGCACGTCCAGCCGGCCCTGCTCGGCGTCGATCCGGGCGGCCAGGGCGGCCACCTCGGCCGACTCCAGATGGTCCACGCGCACGGCGTGCACCGTCCCCGGGAGGCCCGCCGCCAGCTCGGCGGTCTCCTCGATCGTCTCGCTCCGCCCGGATTCGGAGGGACGCTCCCGAGTGGTGCGCCCGGTCGCGTAGACCGTCGCCCCCGCCGCCGCCAGCTCCAGCGCGATCCCGCGCCCCGCCCCCCGGGTCGCCCCCGCCACCCATGCCACCCTGCCCCGCAGATCGTTCACGACCACGATCCTGGCGCCGATCCCTGACAGCGGCGGTCAGGGAATCCGGGGCCCGGTTCAGGGGCGGGTCGGGGTTGCGCCCGGATCCCCGCTGACCAGCACGTTCGTAGCGTCTCGTGACGTGACCGAACCACACCGACCCCGCGCCACGCTGTGGCTGCTGCGGATCCTGCTCACCGTGCACGTGCTCGCGGTGCTCGGCCAGCCGGTGCTGGCCGGGCTGTTCCTCTCCGGCGACGTCGACGCGATCGCGGTGCACGGCGCCGTCGGGTCGGCACTCGCCGCCGTCGGGCTGCTGCTGGTCGGCGCGGCCCTGCTCCACGTCCTGGGCGGCCGCGGGCGGCTGTGGATCCTGCCGGTCACGGTCGCGCTGTTCCTCGCCGAGGGCCTGCAGATCGGGTTCGGGTTCGCCGGGCTGCTGAACCTGCACATCCCGCTCGGCGTGCTGATCGTGACGGGCTCGATCCTGCTCGCGGCGTGGGCGTGGACCCCGTGGGCAGCGCGCCCGCGCGGCCGCCGCACCCCGGCTGCGCCCAACCACCCGGCGCCCGACCACCCGGCGCCCGACCACCCGGCGCTCGAGCACCCCGCCGCCCCGACCCCGACCGCGCCGCAGACCCCGGCCGGGCCGCGTCCGGCCGCGTCGCCGGACCCCGCCGCGCCGCAGGCCCCGGAGGGGCGCCGATGAACCGCCTCTCCCGCCGCGGCTTCCTCGGCGTCCTCGCCGCCGCGGGCGGCACCGCCGCCCTCGCGGGCTGCGGGGCGCTCGGCATCGACACCCCGCCCGGCCAGACCGGCGACGTCCTGCGCAGCGCCCACCCGCTGCCCGCGCCGTACACCGTGCCGCTGCCCCGCCCGGCCACACGGACCGGCACCGAGATCGAGATCGTCCAGCGCGTCGCGGACGTCGAGATCCTCCCCGGTACCCGCACCACGGTCTGGGGCTACGACGGCACCTTCCCCGGTCCGACGATCGAGACCCGCACGGGCCGACCCGTGACCGTCCGGCACCGCAACGAGCTGCCCGTCCCGACCGTCGCGCACCTGCACGGCGGCCACACCCCGCCGGAGTCCGACGGCTGGCCGCTCGACCTGCTGCTGCCCGTCGGGGAGACCCCGAGCCACGCGCACATGCCCGGCGACCTCGCGTACGGCACCCGGGACCACCACTACCCGCAGAACCAGCGGGCCGCCACGCTCTGGTACCACGACCACCGGATGGACTTCACCGGACCGGCGGTCTACAAGGGACTCGCCGGGCTGCACCTGGTGCGGGACGAGGTCGAGGACGCCCTGCCGCTGCCCCGCGGCGACCGGGAGATCCCGCTGGTCGTCTGCGACCGCTCCTTCGACGCGGACGCGCAGTTCGCCTACCCCGCCCTCGACCGCTCCCTGCGGCGCGTCCCCGGCGTCGACCCCGAGTGGATGGAGGGTGTGCTCGGCGACTGCATCCTGGTCAACGGCGCCCCCTGGCCGGTCGCCGAGGTCGACGCCGCCCGGCACCGGCTGCGGCTGCTCAACGCCGCCAACGCCCGACGCTTCTCGCTGGCCTTCGAGCCCGCCCTGCCGATCGTCCAGATCGGGTCCGACGGCGGCCTGCTCGCCGCGCCCGTCACCCACCGGAGCCTGGACGTGGCGCCGGGGGAGCGGTTCGACGTCGTCGTCGACTTCGGGCAGGTCCCCGTCGGCACCGAGGTGACCCTGGTGAACCTGCTCGGCACCGGCGGGACCCGTGAGGTCCTGCGGTTCCGCGTGGTCCGCGCCGCCCGCGACGACTCGGCGGTCCCCGCCCGGCTGTCCGAGGTGGAGACCCTCGTCCCGGGCCCCGTCAGGCGGGAGTTCGTGTTCCGCCGCGGGACGACCGGGGACCACCGCGGCTGGACGATCAACGGGCGGCCCTTCGACCCGGACGGCTCGCAGGCCGACACCCGGCTCGGCGAGACCGAGGTCTGGCGCTTCCGCACCGACGTCCACCACCCCGTGCACGTCCACCTGGACCCGTTCCAGGTGCTCGCGCGCAACGGCGCGGGCCCCGGCCCGTCCGACGGCGGCTGGAAGGACACGGTGGACGTCCGACCGGGCGAGATCGTGGACGTCGCCGTACGCTTCACCGACTACGCGGGCCGGTACGTGATGCACTGCCACAACCTCGAGCACGAGGACATGGCCATGATGGCGACCGTGCGCACGCGGTGACCCCACGTTGTGTGAGACGGGCCACATCGCTCACGCGCAGCCGAATGTCCGGTGATTCCGGGTTCACGATCGCCACACGGTCGGTCATGGGGCCGTCATACGAGCAGGGCGGCAATGTCCGGACGCCCTCGAGCGGTTCCATTCCGGTCATCGATCCGTAATCTGGCTGGGCCGCGCCCCTGGTCACAGGGTGTGGACGGGTGAGTACGGAGTGGATTCGACTGCTCCGTTCCGCCTACTCTCCGACACGACCGACGAGTTCCGCCGCGCGAGGGAGTCGACCCGTACATGGCCTGGTTCACCGCTCTGCTCGCCGCCGTCTCCCTCGGTCTGGGCCTGCTGCACCTGCTCCGGCTGGTCACCGCTCGGCGGGACGGCCGGTCCGTCGTCGGCGAGGCCTCGCACGCGGCGATGGGCTTCGGCATGGCCGCGATGTTCTCGCCCGTCGGTGACCCCGTGCCGCCCGCCGTCTGGATCGCGGTGTTCGCACTCAGCGCGGCCTGGTTCGCGGCCTCCGTGCTGCGGACCGGGCTCGTCGCGGACGACGCCGGGCACCACGTCGTCTGCGGTGTCGCGATGCTGTTCATGCTCGGGGTCGGCCTGCAGGCCGAAGCAGGCGGAGCCGCCGGAGCGCACGCCCACCACGGCGGCGGGGTCGCAGGCCCGGGCGCCTGGGCGTCCTTCGTCGCGATCGGGCTGGCGGGCTACTTCGCCTGGCACGTCATGCGCTGCGGGGACCGGTTCGCGATGGCCCGCCGGGCCCGCCTCGCGGTCCCGCAGCCGGTCACCGTGGGCGCCCCCGCCCCGGCGGTCGAGACGGCGTCGGTGGTCCCCGGCTGCGCCGCCCACGCGCCCGCCGCCGAGGGCAGCACCCTCGGCGCCCTGCGCACCCCCCAGACCGCCGCGGTCGCGCACCTGGTGATGGCCGCCGCGATGGCCGTCATGCTGTTGACCATGATCTGAGCGGCGCAACCGCCGGGCCACGCACCACACGGCGAGGTGCAAGCACCGCCGACGACCGTCGCCGACCCCGGTCTCCCGGGAGCACTAGAACCGGTTGGCGACGTCCGTCACGAGCAGGGCGAGGAACAGCGCCGACGCCGCGCCCAGGACGAGGTTGGACAGCCAGCCCGAGCGGCCCCTCCCGGTGACCCGCTTCGAGTTGAGCAACAGCATCAGGGTGATCGCGAGGAAGGGCATGAACACCGAGCCGAGCACGCCGTAGACCAGGGTGAGGCCGAAGGGCTTGTCGATGAACAGCAGGCCCATCGGCGGGATCGTCAGCCACAGCAGGTAGCCGCGGAAGGGCAGCGACCGCTCCGCCTCGCCCGAGGCGAAGCGCTCCATCGCGTCGCCGTCGTCCGCGGCCCTGCCGTGGGGCAGCCGGATCGCGCGGGTCCAGTCCGTGAACATCAGCGAGACGCCGTTCCAGACCCCGAGCAGGGACGTCGAGGTCACGGCGAGGAAGCCGACCAGGAAGAGGATGCGGGCCCAGCCGCCGTAGCGCTCGTCGAGCGCGGTGCCCAGGGTCAGCAGGCCGCTGTCGGACTCGGTGAGGTTCTGGCCCAGCAGCATCGTGGAGCCGACGACCAGCATCGCGACCACGAAGATGCCCGTCATGACGTACCCGACGGCGTTGTCCAGCCGCATCATGGACAGCCAGCCGGTGCCTTTCCAGCCCTTGGCGAACATCCAGTAGCCGTAGGCGGCCATGGTGATCGTGCCGCCGACCCCGCCGATGAGGCCGAGCACGTAGACCGTGGACCCCTCGGGCAGCCGCGGGACCAGCCCGGACGCCAGGTCGCCCAGGTCCGGCGCGACCAGCACCGCGATGGAGACGACGGTGGCGAACTTGATCAGCACCAGGACGGTCATGAACTTCTCGAAGAAGGCGTAGCGCTGCGTCCACACCAGGGCCACGCCGAGCACGCCGGCGATCATCGCCCAGTACCGCACCGACAGGCCGCCGAACAGCGCGTTGAGCGGGAGCCCGACGGCGGACATCGCGGTGGCGCCGTAGACGAAGCCCCACACCACGATGTAGATCCCGAAGAACACGGTCGCCCAGCGCCCGAGCCGCCGCCAGCCGTCGAGCAGGGTGGTGCCGGAGGCGAGGTGCCAGCGCCCGACGCCCTCGCCGAGGGCGAGCTTGAGGACCGTGCCGAGGATCGCCGCCCACAGCAGCACCGTGCCGAAGCGGGCGCCCGCGACCATCGTGGCGACCAGGTCCCCGGCGCCGACGCCGGTGGCCGCGGCGAGCAGCCCCGGACCCACCTGCCTGATCTTCGCGCCGAACCCGACGGGCGGCGCGGGCTCGGTCGTGACCTGCTGTTCGGTGCTCATCGCCGCTCCCCGTCGCCGACCCCGGTGTTGCGTGTCACGGTAAGGATGTCCGGTCTGTCCCGCATGACGGAGGCTTCACGACGGTGGTGGGCCGGGGGCTGTACGTTGTCACCGAGATCCAGCCCGAAGAGAAGGACGACCGCAGCCGTGGCGAGCATCGAAGAGGTCCGGTCCGGGATCGCGCAGGCCAACGACAGGGCGTCGGAGAGCCTGGGCGCGCTGCAGCAGGCGCAGGACTGCATCGAGCAGGCGCAGACCGCGCTGGCGCAGGTGACCGAGGGCAGCAGCCAGAGCGACGTCGAGCAGGCCAACGCCTACTTCGCGGACGCCGCGAGCAAGATCGGCGACGTGCAGCAGGCGGTCAACGCGGCCATGGAGGCCGCCGAGGGCGTCTCCGCGCGACTCTAGACACTGATGTCCATCGGGGAGCTGCGGGCCGCGCTCGACGGGGTGACCGGGCTGGCCGTCGAGGCGCGCGGGCACGCGCAGGTCGCCGCCGAGCGGATCGCCGAGGCGGCGCGCATCCTGGGGGAGCTGGCGGAGCGGTCCGGCACTGACCTGCCCGCGGAGCACCTGGCCGAGGCGGGCGAGGAGGTCGAGACGGTGATGGCTGCCCTCCACGAGGCGAGCGAGCTGGTCAGCGGCCTCGGGGCCCGGCTGTAGTGGCCCCTGGCAGGAAGGCGAAGCGCGAGCGCGTCACCGCGGCGTTCGACGCGTTCCACGCCGCGGCCGCGCGGGTGCTCGGCGCGGCGGGGGACCTGCGCGAGGAGGCGGTCCGCCGCCAGGCCGTGGCGATGGTCGATCTGTGGCTGCGGCGCGAGGGGATCGAGGCGGCCGCCCGGGACCCGGGCCTGGCGCGCACCGTCCGGTCCCCGCTGCTCGCCCCCGTGGTCGCGCAGGCGCAGGCGGAGCGGCGCGCGGCGCTGGCCGGGTGGGGGGACGACAGCCCGCGGGAGCTGGCGCGGATCGTCGCGGACCACGCGACGGGAGCCGCCGGAGACCCCGGGACCGCGTGGCTGGGCGACGTGCCGCTGCCGCCCCACAGCGGCCGGACGCGGAGCGAGGAACGCGCCAAGGACGGCCTCGACGGCTTCCCGAGCCTGTGGCGGATCGGGTCCGGGCGGCTGCAGGGCGGCCCCGAGTTCCCCGTCGCGATCCCGTTCCTGGACGAGGCGCACCTGCGGGTCGACAGCGTCCCGGACACGCGTGCGCAGGCCGAGGCGCTGGTGGAGCGGCTGCTCATGCGGGTGCTGTCCAGCTTCCGGCCGGGGGTCGTGCGCGTGGACGTCTGGGACGGCAGCCAGTACAGCCTGTTCCCCGCGCTGCACCCGTTGTCCCGAACGGACATGCTGGTCGCCCACGACCCCAACCGGCTGGACGACCTGCTGGAGGAGCTGGCAGCCCGGATCCGCCAGGTGAACCAGCGGGTGCTCGTGGCGGAGGGACACGCGTCGCTGGCCGCACACTCCGCCGCGCAGGAGAAGCGGCGCAGCGAGCCCTGGACGGTCGTCGTGGTGGCGGGCAACCGCACCGCGCTGCCCGAGGAGCAGCAGCGGAGACTCCAGCGGATCGCGCGCAGCGGCCTGACCTGTGGGATCCAGCTCATCCTGCTCGACCTGCCGATCACCGTCGCCGCGCCCGTCGAGACCGTGCGGTTCACCGCGCAGGGGGTGCGGGCCTCGATCACCGGGTCCGAGGTCGAGGTGCTGCCCGATCCCGAGCTGGACCGCACCGAGCTGACCTCGGCGTGCACCGGGATCGCGGCGGCCCACGAGCAGTGGCGGGCCATGGTCCAGAGCTTCGACGATCTCGTCGTGTCGCCGGAGGACCGCCGGAGGGCCAGCTCCGCCGGCGGGCTGATGACCCACATCGGCTTCAACGACGGCAACACCGTCGAGCTGCGGCTGGACGACAGCTCGCCCCACGCCCTGATCGGTGGGCCGAGCGGCTCGGGCAAGACGAACCTGCTGCTCGGCATGATCGGCTCGCTGGCGGCCCGCTACCGGCCGGACCAGCTGCACTTCTACCTGCTGGACTTCAAGGAGGGCGTGTCCTTCGCGCAGTTCGCGCCCGGCCGCCGGAACTCCTCGTGGCTGCCGCACGCCAAGCTGATCGGGATCAACGTCAACACCGACCGCGAGTTCGGGCTGGCGCTGCTGCAGTTCCTGGCCGACGAGATGCGCCGCCGCGCGGACGTCGCGAAGGCGCACGAGGTCACGAAGCTGCAGGAGCTGCGCGGGATCGACGGCCAGGAGGACCGGTGGCCGCGGATCGTCGCGGTCATCGACGAGTTCCAGTACCTGTTCGCCGAGAACGACCAGCTGGCGAAGCGGGCGACGAACCTGCTCGAGGACGTCGCCCGGCGCGGCCGCTCGCAGGGCATCCACCTCGTGTTCGCCAGCCAGGACGTCTCCGGCATCGAGGCGTTCTGGGGCAGGCCCGCGATCTTCGAGCAGTTCGTGCTGCGCATCGCGCTGCCGCGCGCCCGGCGGGTGCTGGCGAACCTCAACGACGCGGCGCTGAGCCTGCCCCGCTGGCACGCGGTGATCAACCACGAGTCCGGGATCAAGCACGCCAACGAGATCGTCCGGATCCCGGAGGCGGGCGCGGGCTCGGCGGTGGTCGAGGTCCAGAAGCAGGCCTTCGCGGAGTTCCCCGCGGAGCGGCCGCGGGTGTTCGACGGC
The DNA here is from genome assembly GCF_039541715.1 of Pseudonocardia xishanensis. NCBI lineage: Bacteria > Bacillati > Actinomycetota > Actinomycetes > Pseudonocardiales > Pseudonocardiaceae > Pseudonocardia > Pseudonocardia xishanensis. The sequence goes on along the minus strand of NZ_BAABGT010000049.1, from coordinate 19,651 downwards.
GCCCGCTCGCCTGCGCTCGCGGACCTGCTGGAGGACCTGGTCTCGGACGTCCCGCTCGCGGTGCTCGGGCAGGTGATCGACATGGACGGCAACCCGGCGAGCGTCCGGCTGCCGGACGCCCCGGGGCGCAACGTCGCGATCCTCGGCGGCAGCGCCGACGCCGTCCGGGTGCTGGTGGCCGCGGCCCTGTCGCTCGCGGCGACCGCCACCGCGCCGGGTGCCCGGTTCCTGGTGGCCCCGCTCGTCGGTGAGCCGGAGGCGGTCCCGTCCGCCCTGCGGCGTGCGCTCGGCGACCGGGGGGACGCCGTGACCACGGTCCCGCTCACCGAATTCCGCGCGGCGGTCGAGGAGCTCGCGGGCGAGGTGCGCGCCCGGGCCGCGGGCGGCGACCGCAGCCCGGTGTTCCTGCTGGTCCAGGGCGCGGACGCCGCGGACCCGCTGCTGGAGCGCAGTGGCACGGAGGCCCTGCGCACGGTGGTCCGCTTCGGGCCGGAGGTGGGAGTGCACGTCGTCGGGTGGTGGCGCTCGCCGATGCGCCTCAAGCAGCTGCTGACGATGTCCGCGAGCCCGGACGACGTCGGGGCCTGGATCGGGCTGGACGTGCAGGGCGCCGAGCTGGCCCCCTTCGCGTCGATGACCGCGATCAGCTGGGCCCCCCGGCCCGGCCGAGGCCTGTTCTTCGACCGCTCGCAGCACGCCCGGCCGGAGGTCGTGCTGGTGCCCGGTCCGGACGCGACGGGGGAGGAGCCGTCGTGACCGCGGCGGACGACTACCGGGCCGAGATCCGCAAGATCACCGCCGTGGCGGAGGAGCTGCGTGCGCAGGACGAGGTCCGCGCCGCGGCCCTCGAGCGGCAGCTCGCCGTGCTCGACGACCGGATGGGTCGGGTCGGGGAGCGGGTCGCGATGAGCGAGCTCGCCGTGCGCACCCACTGGGAGACCGCGCTGGACGCGCTGTGGTCCGAGCCCTGGATGACGGTCCCGCGCTTCCCCCGGCCCGATCCCGAGGCCGATCCCGCCCGGCTCACACGGTACGAGCAGGAGATGTACGAGGCGCACGCTGCGCTGATGGCGCTGGTGCACCGCACGCGCTTCGGCTTCCGGCGCTAGTCGGCTCAGTCGTTCTCGTCGTCCCTGGCCAGGTAGGTCGCCAGGCGCTCGACGGCGTCCTCGTAGGTGGGGTGCTCGTCGACGAACGCCCGGAGGCGGGCGGCCAGCCACTCGACGCTGACCGCCTCGCCCTCCCGGCGGGACTCGAGCTCCTCGATGCCCCTGTCGGTGAAGTACACGGACTTACGAGAACGCCTTGTCGATCAGCTCGCGCTGCTCGACCTCGTGCACCTTCGACGAGCCCGCGGCGGGCGCGGCCATCCGGCGCCGGGAGACCCGCTTGATGCCCGCGAGCCGCTCCGGCAGCTTCTCCGGCAGCTCCAGGCCCATGTGCGGCCACGCGCCCTGGTTGGCGGGCTCCTCCTGGACCCAGCGGACGTCCTGCGCGTTCGGGTAGCGCTCCAGCACCGACGCCAGCTGGCGGTCCGGCACCGGGTACAGCTGCTCGACGCGGACGATCGCCGTGTCGGTGATCTCCCGCTTCTGCCGCTGCTGGTGCAGCTCCCAGAAGATCTTGCCGCTGCACAGCAGGACCTTCTTCACGCTCGCGGCGGGGCCCTCCGCGGTGCGGAACTCCGGGTCGTCGATCACCGGGCGGAAGCGGCCCTGGGTGAAGTCCGAGACCGAGGAGACCACGGCCTTGTTCCGCAGCATCGACTTCGGCGTGAAGACGATCAGCGGGCGGCGGACGCCGTCCAGCGCGTGGCGGCGCAGCAGGTGGAAGTAGTTCGCGGGCTCCGACGGGAGCGCGACCGTCATCGAGCCCTCGGCGCACAGCTGCAGGAACCGCTCGATGCGCCCGGAGCTGTGGTCCGGGCCCTGGCCCTCGAGGCCGTGCGGCAGGAGCAGCACGACGTCGCTCATCTGGCCCCACTTGGCCTCACCGGACGAGATGAACTCGTCGATGATCGACTGGGCGCCGTTGACGAAGTCGCCGAACTGGGCCTCCCAGAGGACCAGTGCGTCCGGGTTGGCCACCGAGTAGCCGTACTCGAAGCCCACGGCCGCGAACTCCGACAGCGCCGAGTCGTAGGCCAGGAAGCGGCCCTGGCCCTCGGCGAGGCTGCGCAGCGGGTAGTACTCCTCGCCGGTCTTGCGGTCGATGAGCACCGAGTGCCGCTGCACGAACGTGCCGCGCCGGGAGTCCTGGCCGGAGAGCCGCACGAGCTTGCCGTCGAGCGCCAGCGACCCGAAGGCGAGCAGCTCGCCGAAGGCCCAGTCGATGTCCCCCTCGCGGGACATCTTCTCCCGCTTGGCCAGCACCGGCTTGACCCGCTGGTGCGGGGTGAAGCCCTCCGGCAGCTGGACGTGCGCGTCCCCGATCTTGTGCACGACCTCCACCGGGATGGAGGTGTCCAGGTCGCTCGGGACGGACTGTTCCTGCTCGACCGAGGCGGAGACGACCGGCGGGGTCCTCTCCAGCTCGCGGACCTCGTTGAACACGTGCTCGAGCTGGTTGGAGAAGTCCTTGAGCGCGTGCTCGGCCTCCTCCATGGTGATGTCGCCGCGGCCGATCAGCGACTCGGTGTAGATCTTGCGCACCGAGCGCTTGGCGTCGATCACGTCGTACATCGCGGGCTGCGTCATCGAGGGGTCGTCCCCCTCGTTGTGGCCGCGCCTGCGGTAGCAGATCATGTCGATCACGACGTCGTTGTTCCAGCGCTGCCGGTACTCGACGGCCAGCTTGGCCACCCAGACACAGGCCTCGGGGTCGTCCCCGTTCACGTGGAAGACCGGCGCGCCGATCATCTTCGCGACGTCCGTGCAGTACTGCGAGGAGCGCGAGTTCTCCGGCGCGGTGGTGAAGCCGACCTGGTTGTTCACCACGACGTGCACCGTGCCGCCGGTGCGGTAGCCGCGCAGCAGCGCGAGGTTCAGCGTCTCCGCGACGACGCCCTGGCCCGCGAACGCCGCGTCCCCGTGCATCATCAGCGGCAGGACGGTGTACCCGCCGTCGCCCTTGTCCAGCAGGTCCTGCTTGGCGCGGACGATGCCCTCGAGCACCGGGTCCACGGCCTCCAGGTGGGAGGGGTTGGACGCCAGCGACACGACGGTCTCGCCGTCTCCGAACATCCGGAAGTACTTGCCCTCGGCGCCCAGGTGGTACTTCACGTCCCCGGAGCCGTGCGCCTGGCCCGGGTCGAGGTTGCCCTCGAACTCGCGGAAGATCTGGCTGATCGGCTTGCCGACGATGTTCGCCAGCACGTTGAGCCGCCCGCGGTGGGGCATGCCGATGACGACCTCGTCCAGCTCGTTCTCGGCGGACTTGTCCAGCACCGCGTCCAGCAGCGGGATGACGGTCTCGCCGCCCTCGAGCGAGAACCGCTTCTGGCCGACGTACTTCGTCTGCAGGAAGGTCTCGAACGCCTCCGCGGCGTTGAGCTTGCTCAGGATGTACTTCTGCTCGACGACCGTGGGCTTCTGGTGCGAGACCTCGATGCGCTCCTGCAGCCAGGCGCGCTGCTCCGGGTCCGCGATGTGCATGTACTCGGTGCCGACGGTGCGGCAGTACGAGTCCCGCAGCAGGCCCAGGATGTCCCGGAGCTTCATCCGCTGCTCGCCGCCGAAACCGCCGACGGCGAACTCGCGGTCGAGGTCCCACAGGGTGAGCCCGTGGCTGAGCACGTCCAGGTCGGGGTGCTTGCGCTGGCGGTAGTTCAGCGGGTCCGTGTCGGCCATCAGGTGGCCGCGCGTGCGGTAGGACTCGATCAGCTCGAGGATCCGCGCGGTCTTGTCGACCTCGCCCTCGGGGAAGTCCTGCACCCAGCGGACCGGCTCGTACGGGACGCGCAGCGAGGTGAAGATGTCGTCGTAGAAGCCGTCGTCGCCCAGCAGCAGGCGGTGCACCCGGCGCAGGAAGTCGCCGGACTCCGCGCCCTGGATGATCCGGTGGTCGTAGGTCGAGGTCAGCGTGATGATCTTGCTGACGCCGATCTGCGCCAGCCGCTCCTCGCTCGCGCCCTGGAACTCGGCCGGGTACTCCATGGCGCCGACCCCGATGATCGCGCCCTGGCCCTGCATCAGCCGCGGCACCGAGTGGTTGGTGCCCAGCGTGCCCGGGTTGGTCAGCGAGAGGGTGGTGCCCTGGAAGTCCTCGGCGGTGAGCGTGCCGTTGCGGGCCTTGTGGACCATGCCCTCGTAGGCGGACCAGAACTGCGCGAACGTCATGTTCTCGCAGCCCTTGATCGACACGACCACGAGCGAGCGCTGGCCGTTCCTGCCCGGCAGGTCGATCGCCAGGCCCAGGTTCACGTGCTCCGGCTGGACTACCTGGGGCTTGCCGTCGACCTCCTGGAAGTACCGGTTCATGCCGGGGAAGTCGGCGATCGCCTTGACCAGCGCGTACCCGATGAGGTGGGTGAAGGAGATCTTCCCGCCGCGGGTCCGCTTGAGCTGGTTGTTGATGACGATCCGGTTGTCCGCCAGCAGCTTCGCGGGGACCGCGCGCACGCTCGTGGCCGTGGGCACGGCGAGCGAGGCGTTCATGTTCTTGACGACGGCGTTCGCCGCGCCGCGGATCGGCATGACCTCGTCGTGGCTCGGCTCGGCGGGCTTCGCAGCGGCCTTCGACGTGCTGCCCGCGGCCGGCTTGGCGGGGGCGGGGCGGGTCCCGTTGGCGCGGGTCTCGGTGGAGGTGGACGTGCGGACGGGGGCCACGGTCTGCTTTCGGGTCTCGGCGGCGGGGGAGGAACCGTTCGTGGACGGCTGCTCGGTCCTCTCGGGGGCGGACTCGGCGGCGCGAGCCTTCGCGGCGGTCTTCGCGGCGGTCTTCTCGGCGGCGTCGGCGGCCACCTGCTCCGCGGCGGCCTGGGCCGTCGGGCTGTCGTCGGCGGGGGCGGCACCGGACAGCGAGCCGCCCGGTCGGTAGTCGGCGAAGAAGTCGTGCCAGGCGGGGTCGACCCCCTGCGGGTCCTCGAGGAAACGCTGATACATCTCCTCGACGAGCCACTCGTTCGGACCGAAGTCGTTCGACCCGAACTCGCCGGTATGGCCGGTCGTACTGCTGGTGGACACGCGCTCTCAACCGCCTTGGTTTCGCCTGTGCTGATCGGTCGCCGATGACCGGGTTCCCAGGGTAGTCCTCTTCACTCCTCGGGACGTAGAGTGCTCGGCCCGCGTCACGTCGTCGGCTCGGACACGTCTCAGAAGCCCGGGGGCGCGCCGATGGAGGGCACGACCGCGGTCCGCACCGAGGTCTCGGCGATCACCGTGCCCTCGACCAGCCCGCAGGGCGAGGCCCGGCGCAGGGTGTCCCGTTCGCCCGCGTACTGGCCGTCCACGGGGTCGACGAGCAGCTCGGTGCGGGTCGGTCCGAGGTCGTGCACCAGCGCGTGGCAGAGGTTGCCGTCGAGATCCTTCACCTCGTCGACGAACGCGACCTCGGGCAGCTGCAGCAGCGCGGCGTACAGCGCGGCGCGCAGGTCCGCGGGGAGCATGCAGGAGCGCAGCGCGTCCACCGCGCTGCGGAAGGGCCCGGTGTAGGTGCGCCCGGGCGGCGCGTCCTCCTCCAGGCGGGCGCGCAGCGCGGCGGGATCGCGGGGGAGCAGCGCGACGAAGGCCGGGGTGGGGGTGGCCCAGTCGCCCGACGGCCTGCGCGGCGCAGTCTCGTTCAGGTCGGCGTAGAAGTCCCCGAACGGCGCCCGGAACCGGCCGACGGGCCAGTGGTCGGCGAGGTCGAACCCCGAGTCCGCGGCCCGCTCGGCGGAGCCCGCCAGCCAGGTCACCCGGCCGGTGACGACGCGGTCGAGCAGCCAGTCCGCGTCCTGCGCGGCGGGGGTCCACTGCTGCAGCAGGTGCTCGGAGAGATGGGCGTGGCAGTCGCCCTCCTCGTCGTAGAAGGTGCCCATCCACCACGCGTGCGTCGCGATGTACCGGTACGCCTCCGGAGCGAGGGGCTCGTCGGACGTCCGCACGGGCAGGTCGGGCACCACCCCATTGTGGAACCCCGCCTTCACAGCCGGTGACCGACCCCCTACGGCAGCCACTCCTTGAGCTGCCCGAGGATCTTGGGGGCGTCCTCGGTGACCGGGGTGACCTGCAGGTGCGTCACGCCCGCCTCGTGCAGCGCGGCGATCCGCTCCTTGACGAAGCCGGGCTCGCCGACGAGGGTGACCGAGTCGATGAAGTCGTCCGGCAGCGCCGCCGCGGCCTCCTCCTTCCTCCCGCCTAGGTACAGGTCCTGCACCAGCTTCGCCGCGTCCGGCCAGCCCTGCCGCTGCATGACCGTGTTGTAGAAGTTCTTCCCCCGCGCACCCATGCCGCCGATGTAGAGCGCGAACATCCCGCGTGCGGCGTTGCGCGCGTGCTCGAACATCTCCGGCTCCAGCGCGAGGAAGCCGCCGCCCGCGATCTGCAGCGGCCCGAGCGCCGGGTCCCGCTTCGCGAAGCCCCTGGCCAGGGGCTCGCCGAACGCCTGTTGCATCCGCTCCGGGACGACGGCGTGGGGGAGCCACCCCTGCGCCAGCTCGGCGGTCATCTCGAGGTTCTTGTCGCCCAGGGCGGCGACCCAGATCGGGATGTCGCTGCGCCGCGGGTGGTTGATCAGCTTGAGCGGCTTGCCCAGTCCGGTGCCCCCGGAGAGCGGGATGTCGTAGATCCCGTGGTGGTCGATCTTCTCCCGACGCCACACCCGGCGGCAGATGTCGATCACCTCGCGGGTGCGGGCCACGGGCCTGTCGAACGGCACGCCGTGGAAGCCCTCGATCACCTGCGGGCCGGACGTCCCGAGCCCGAGCAGCATCCGGCCGTTCGACAGCGCGTCCAGGCCCGCCGCCGTCATCGCGGTGAGGGTGGGGGTGCGCGAGTAGATCGGCAGGATCCCGGAGCCGATCTCGATCCGCTCGGTGCGGGCGGCGAGGTAGCCCATGAGGGACACGGCGTCGTAGCTGTAGGCCTCGGCCACCCAGACGACGTCCAGACCGGCCCTCTCCAGCTCGACGATCCGCGCCGCCCCGCCCACCGGGTCGTCGGAGTAGGGCAGCTGAGTCGAGAGCTTCATGACAGTGAGACTGTCACATCAGGCACGGGTTCAGACAGTCCTCCGTTCGCGGCCCGCCCAGAAGGGGGCGCGGAGCTCCTTCTTGAGGATCTTTCCGGTGGGGTTGCGGGGCAGCTCGTCGACGACGTCGATGCCCGTGGGGCACTTGAACGCGGCCAGCTCGGCGCGGCAGTGTGCGAGGACCGCGGCCTCGTCGATCCCCTCCGGCGCGACGACGACCGCCCGCGGCACCTCGCCCCAGCGCTCGTCCGGCACCCCGATCACGGCGACGTCGGCGATCCCCGGGTACTCGGCCAGCACCCGCTCGATCTCGGCCGGGTACACGTTCTCCCCGCCGCTGACGATCATGTCCTTGATCCGGTCGGTCACGTAGACGTAGCCGTCCGCGTCGAGGTGCCCGCCGTCCCCGGTGCGCAGCCAGCCGTCCTCGGTGATCGCGGCCTCGGTGGCCTCCGGGAGCTGCCAGTACCCGGCCATGAGCTGCGCCGAGCGCACCCAGATCTCACCCGGCGCATCCGTCGGCACCGGCGCCCCGGTCGCCGGGTCGCGGACCTCGATCTCGCAGCCGTGGATCGGGGTGCCCGCCGAGACCAGCCGGTGCGCGACAGCGGGGTCCTCGTGGTCCGCCGGGCCCAGCGCGGAGACCACCCCGCAGGCCTCGGTCATCCCGTAGACCTGGTGCATCCGGCCGGGGAACAGCGGCAGGCAGGCCCGCATGACCGGCAGCGGCATCGGCGAGGCGCCGTAGGACATCGTCCGCATCGCGGACAGGTCGAGCTCGGCCACGCCCGGGACCCGGGTGATCGCGGCGAGCAGGGCGGGCACGAGGAAGGTGTGGGTGATCCGCTCGTCCGCCATCTGCCGCACGACGGCGGCCGGGTCCGGCGTCCGCAGCATCACCATCCGCGCGCCGTGGGCGATGGCGAGCAGCGCGTACGAGGTCCCGCCGACGTGGAACAGCGGCATCGCCACCTGCACCACGGCCGTCGGGTCCACCTCGAAGCTGTGCGCCACGTTGTCCGAGTGCGCCAGCATCGCCCGGTGGGTGAGCATCACGCCCTTGGGGAAGCCGGTGGTGCCCGAGGTGTAGAGCTGCACGAAGCAGCCCTCCGGGTCGACGGGCGCGGCGTCCGCCTCCGGCTCGTGGGCGGCCAGCCATCCCTCGTACTCGTCCGCCGTGACGATCCGCTGCACGGTCGGCGTCCGGTCCGCCAGCCCGGCGGCGGCCGCGGCGAACTCCGGCCCGACGTAGAGCAGCTTCGCGCCCGCGTCGTTGACCACGTACACGATCTCGGGCGGCGCCGACCGGAAGTTGACGACGGCGTTGGCGGCCCCGATCCGCGCGCACGCCAGCGTCAGCTCCAGGCAGGACGGGTGGTTGAGGTCGAGCACCGCGATCCGGTCCCCGCGGCCGATCCCGCCCGCCCGCAGCGCGGTCGCGAGCCTGCGCACCCGCTCGTCGAGCTGCGCCCAGGTCCGCCGGACCTCGCCGAACCGGAGGGCCTCCGCGTCCGGCCGTTCGGTGGCCCACCGGGCCAGCAGACCGGGAACGTCGGTGACGGCGGGGCTGAGCGTCACGGGGTCCTCCTCGACGGTGAGTGAGCCGGGTCACAAGCTAGCGAGCGGCGGACCGGATCGGAAGGACGGGACGGGCGGGTAGAGGATGGACGCGGACGGCCACGAGCAGACGCGACGAGGGGGCGGTGTGGATCCCGACGGGAGCGGGCGGATCCGGGTCGAGGGGCTGGCCAAGCGGTTCGGCGCGGTCGAGGCGGTGCGCGGGCTGAGCTTCACGGTCGAGCCCGGCGCGGTCACCGGCTTCCTGGGGCCGAACGGGTCCGGCAAGACGACCACGCTGCGGGCGATCCTCGGGCTCGTCCGGCCGACCTCGGGGACCGCGCTGGTCGAGGGCGTGCCCTATGCCGCGCTGCCCCGGCCGGGGCGCGTGGTCGGCGCGGTCCTGGAGGCGCAGGGCGTGCATCCGGCGCGGACCGCGCGTCGGCACCTGCAGGCGACGGGGGCGGCCGTCGGCGTCGGGGACGAGCGCGTCGCGGAGGTGCTCGGGCTCGTGGGCCTCGCGGACGCCGCGGACCGGCCCGCGGGCGGGTTCTCGCTCGGCATGAACCAGCGGCTCGCGCTGGCCACCGCCCTGCTCGGCGACCCGCGCATCCTGGTCCTCGACGAGCCGGGCAACGGTCTCGACCCGCAGGGCATCGCCTGGCTGCGGGAGTTCCTGCGCGGCTGGGCGCACGCGGGCCGGACGGTACTGGTGTCCAGCCACCAGCTCGCCGAGCTCGGCCAGATCGTGGACCGGCTCGTGGTGCTGGACGCCGGGACCTGCGTCTACCAGGGCGGGACGGACGGGATGCGCGGGCGGGCCGCGGTCCGGGTGCGCTGCGCGGACCCCGCCCGGCTCGCCAGGGCCCTCGCCGCGCGCGGTGTCCTGGAGATCGACCACCTCGCGGAGGGGGAGCTGGCCATCGCCGCGGACGCCGTGCTCGTCGGGGACACCGCGCTCGCCGCCGGGGTGGCGCTGTACGGGCTGACCGAGGAGCGCGGCGACCTCGAGCAGATGTTCCTGCGGCTCACCGGGGGTGCGGCATGACGGTGTCGGAGAGGGGCGGGCGCCCGGCCGTGCTGCCGACGCCCGGCCTGCTGCGCTCCGAGGCGCTCAAGACGCTCTCCGTCCGGAGCTGGTGGGCTCTCGCGCTGCCCGTCGCCGCGCTGGCGCTGTCGGTCAACGTGTTCGGCGGCCTGTTCGGCGCGGCGGTGGGCGGCCTCAGGGACGAGGCGGCGGGGATCCTGCCTGCCTCGCTCGCCTACTCGCTGTCGCTGGCCTCGGTCTTCGCCGCCGTGCACGGGGTGGTCGTGGCCACCGCGGAGTTCCGGCACCGCACCGTCAGCGGCACCTACCTCGTCGGCGGCCGTGTCCCCGTGCTGCTCGCGAAGTCGGCGGTCGCGGCGGGGACCGGGGCGGTGTACGCGCTGCTCACCGCGGTGCTCGGCCTCCTCGCCGGGCTGCTCGGGCAGGGTGCGGCGCGGCTGCCGTCGGTCGGCGTGCTGCTCGCGGTCGTCGGCATCGGGATCGCGGTGTGTGCGCTGTGGTCGGTGCTCGGTGTCGCACTGGGGACGACGGTGGTGAACCAGGCGGGCGCCGTCGTCGGGCTGCTGGTGTACGTCCTCCTGCTGGAGAACCTGCTGTCGCTGGTCCTGCGCTCCGGGACCGAGGACGGCCGGGCGCCCGCCGCCGTCGCCCGGCTGTCGTCGTTCCTGCCCGCGAACGCCGGGGACATCGCGCTGTTCGACCTGCCCGCCCGACAGCTCGGTGGGCGCTTCGGGCCGTCGATCGTGGAGAGCCTCGCCGGGGTGGCCGGGCCGCCGCCGGGGTGGGGCGCGCTGCTGGTCCTGCTCGTGTGGACGGCGGCGGGGCTCGCCCTCGCGGGCGTCGTGGGGGAGCGGCGGGACATCACCTGAGCCGCCGGGCGCGCGGGCGTACGTTGGATCGGTGCCCGACGCTCCCCCCACCACCTCCTGGATCCGTCGGCTGATCCGCGAGTGTCTCCGACACCGCGGGATCGCCGTCGGTGCGCTCCTGGCGTCCGTGCTCGGCGTCAGCCTGGACGCGATCGGCCCGCTGCTCACCCGGGTGGCCGTGGACGACGCCGTCGCGGGCGTCACGGACGCCCTGCTCGCGATCGTGCTCGCCATCCTGGGGCTCGCGGTCGTCCGGTTCGGGGCCTCGTTCCTGCGCCGCTACCTCGCGGGCAGGCTGGCGCTAGACGTCCAGCACGACCTGCGCCGCCAGGTCTTCGCCGCCGTCCAGCGCCTGGACGGGCGCAGGCAGGACGCGCTGCGCACCGGCCAGGTCGCCTCCCGCGCGATCACCGACCTGCAGCTCGTGCAGTCCCTGCTGTCCATGGTCCCGCTCACCGCGGGCACGATCGCCCTGGTCGTCGCCTCGGTCGCCGCGATGCTCTGGCTGTCCCCGCTGCTCACGGTGATCTCGCTGGTGATGCTGCCGCTGGCCGCGTTCGTCACCACCCGGGTGCGGCGCTCGCTCTTCCCGGCCACCTGGTCCGCCCAGCAGCGCGCCGCGGACGTGGCCCAGCAGGTCGAGGAGACGGTCACCGGCGTCCGCGTGGTGAAGGGCTTCGGGCAGGAGAACCGCGAGGTCTCCACGCTGGAGGGGCTGGCGCGCATGCTCTTCGGCGAGCGGTTGCGCGCCGCCCGGATGACCGCCCGGCTCAACCCGGTGCTGCTGGCGCTGCCCACGCTCGGGCAGGTCGCGGTGATCGGTGTCGGCGGCTGGATGGCGGTGGGCGGGTCGATCTCGCTGGGCACGTTCCTCGCCTTCACCACCTACGTCGCGCAGCTGGTGGGGCCCGCCCGGCTGGTCGGCTCGCTGGTGGTGTCCGCGCAGCTCGCGCGCGCCGGCGTCGAGCGGGTGTACGACCTGGTCGACGCCGAGCCGGACGTCCAGGACCCGGCCGCCCCGCGCACGCTGCCGGAGGGGCCCGTCGCCGTCGAGCTCGACGCGGTTCGGTTCGGCTACCAGCCCGGCCGCCCGGTGCTCGACGGCGTCTCGCTGCGCGCGGAGCCGGGCGAGACCCTGGCGATCGTCGGCACCGCGGGCTCGGGCAAGTCCACGGTCGCGCAGCTGCTCCCGCGGTTCTACGACCCCTGGGAGGGGAGTGTCCGGATCGGCGGGGTGGACGTCCGCGAGCTCGGCCTGCGGGCGCTGCGCTCCGAGCTGGGCGTGGTGTTCGAGGAGGCGTTCCTCTTCTCGGACACGATCCGCGACAACATCGCCTACGGCAGGCCGGACGCCACGGACGCCGAGATCCGCGCCGCCGCCGAGGCCGCGCAGGTCGCCGCGTTCGTCGAGGCGCTGCCGGAGGGCTACGAGACCGAGGTCGGCGAGCGCGGGCTCACCCTCTCCGGCGGGCAGCGGCAGCGGATCGCGCTGGCCAGGGCCCTGCTCACCGACCCGCGGGTGCTCGTGCTCGACGACGCGACCTCCGCCGTGGACACCGCCACCGAGGCGGCGATCCACGAGGCGCTGGAGACCCTGATGCGCGGCCGGACCACGGTCCTGGTCGCGCACCGCCGGTCCACCATCGCGCTGGCGGACCGGATCGCGGTGCTCGACGCGGGCCGGGTCGTGGACGTCGGCACCGAGGACGAGCTGCGGGCCCGCTGTCCGCTCTTCCGCGAGCTGCTGGCCGCGGGCGCGGAGCGGCAGGCCGCCGCGGCCGAGCCCGAACCCGCGCTCGCCGAGCCCGCACCGGTCGTCGCGGTGCCCGCGGACGGGGTCACGGCCGAGCTCTGGCCGGAGCCCACCGCGGTCGCCGCCGAGTCGGACCGGGCCCTGCGCACCGCGGCCGCCGAGGCCGGGAGCGGGCGCGGCGGGCCGCCCTCGCGCGGCGCGGCGGGCGCGACGGGCATGGTCGGCGGGATCGCCGCCACGCCCGAGCTGCTGGCGTCGGTCGCCGCGCTGAGGCCCGCGACGGACGTCCCGCGGCTCGGCGGGGTGGACCCCGCCGCCCCGGACCCCGGGTTCCGGCTCTCCCGGCTGCTGCGTCCGGTGCGGTGGACCCTCGCGCTGGGCATGCTGCTCGTCGCGCTGGACGCGCTGGCCACGCTCGCCTTCCCGACGGTCGCCCGGTTCGCCGTGGACGACGGGATCACCGCCCACGCCACGAGCGTGCTGCTCACCGCCACCCTGATCGGGGTCGGGATCGTGCTGGCGGACGCCGTCGTCGTCGGGTTCCAGACCGTCGTCACCGCGCGGGCCGGTGAGAGCCTGCTCTACCTGCTGCGCATCCGCAGCTACGCCCACCTGCAGCGGCTCGGCCTGGACTTCTACGAGCGCGAGCTCTCCGGCCGGATCATGACCCGGATGACCACGGACGTGGACGCGCTGTCCACGTTCCTGCAGACCGGCCTCGCGCAGGCCGTGGTCAGCCTGCTGACCCTGGTCGGGGTGGCGGTGGCGCTGCTGCTCACCGATCCCGAGCTGGCGCTGGTCGCGCTGGCGGTGCTGCCGGTCCTGCTGGTGTCCACGGTCGTCTTCCGGCGGCTGTCCTCGCGCGCGTACGCCGAGGCCCGCGAGCGGGTCAGCATCGTCAACGCGGACATGCAGGAGAACGTCACCGGCGTCCGCGTGGCGCAGGCGTTCGTCCGCGAGGAGCGCAGCGCCGCGGTGTTCGGCGAGCGCAGCGACGCCTACCGCCGCACGCGGATCCGCGCGCAGGGCTACATCGCGACGTACTTCCCCGGGGTGGCGTTCCTCAGCGACGTCGCCCAGGCCGCGGTGCTGGGCGTGGGCGCGGCGCGGGTCGCGGGCGGGGACCTCACCCCCGGCATCCTCACCGCGTTCCTGCTGTACCTGGGGCTGTTCTTCGCGCCGGTGCAGCAGCTGTCCCAGGTGTTCGACGGCTACCAGCAGGCCCGCATCGGCCTGCTGCGGATCCGGGACCTGCTGCGCACGGAGTCCTCGATCACCGACGACCCGGACCCGGCGCCCGCCCCCGCGCGGCTGCGCGGCGCGGTCGAGCTGCGGGAGGTCACGTTCACCTACCCCGGTGTCGAGGAGCCCGCGTTGGCGGACGTGTCGCTGTCGGTCCGCCCGGGCGAGACGGTCGCGCTGGTCGGGGCCACCGGCGCGGGCAAGTCCACGCTGGTGAAGCTGCTCGCCCGGTTCTACGACGTCGGCTCCGGCGCGCTGCTCGTCGACGGCGTGGACGTGCGCCGGTACCGGCTGGAGGACTACCGCCGCAGGCTCGGGTTCGTGCCGCAGGAGCCGCACCTGTTCACCGGGGACGTGGCCGGGAACATCGCCTACGGCCGCCCGGACGCCTCGCCCGCCGAGATCGAGGCCGCCGCCCGCGCGGTCGGGGCGCTGGAGCTGGTCCGGTCGCTGCCCGCGGGGTTCCGCCAGCCGGTGGGGGAGCGCGGGCAGGGGCTCTCGGCCGGGCAGCGACAGCTGGTGGCCCTGGCCCGCGCCGAGCTCGTGGACCCGGACGTGCTGATCTTCGACGAGGCCACCGCCGCGCTGGACCCGGCCACCGAGGCGGCCGTGCTGGCGGCGGGGGACCGGCTGACCGCCCGTCGGACGGCGTTCGTGGTGGCCCACCGGCTCGCCACGGCGGCCGCGTCGGACCGGATCGTGGTCTTGCACGCCGGTCGGATCGTGGAGGAGGGGCCGCACGCGGAGCTGCTCGCCGCGGGGGGTCGGTACGCCGCCCTCTGGCGGGCCGGCGAGCTGGAACCGGCCGCGGACGCCTCGGACGAGGACCGCTCCACGGCGGTGACGGCCTGATTCCTGCCCGATATCGGGCACGGATTTGTCGTCCGGTCTCGGATCGGGCAGTCTTCGCGGGGTGCCGACCACTCACACCGACCTGGTGACGCATCTCGCGGGCACCACGTCGCTGAGTGCCGGGGAGGCGGCCCGGGTGGTCGACGAGGTGCTGGCGTACTTCGCCGAGACCACCGAGGCCTTCGTCCGGCGCAGGCACACCGAGCTCCGCGCCCGCGGACTCCACAACGACCAGATCTTCGAGCGGATCGGCGCCGAGCTCGGCGCGCGCAGGGTGGCGCCGCGGGCGTTGACCGCGCGCCAGCTCCGGCGACTCGTGTACGGCTAGGGGGACCTCTCATGTGTGGGATCGTCGGCTACGTCGGGGCTGCCGAGGCGGCGCCCGTCCTCATCGAGGGACTGAACCGGCTGGAGTACCGCGGGTACGACTCCGCGGGCATCGCGGTGATCGACCGCGGGCAGCTGAAGGTGCGCAAGGTCAGTGGCCGGGTCGCGGACCTGGCCGAGGAGCTGCCCAAGCGGTTCAAGGGCTCCGTCGGGATCGGCCACACCCGCTGGGCCACCCACGGCGAGCCGACCGTGGCCAACGCCCACCCGCACGTCGACTCCACCAACCGGATCGCCGTGGTGCACAACGGGATCATCGAGAACGCCGAGGAGCTGCGCGCCAAGCTCACCGCGGACGGGGTGGAGTTCACCTCGCAGACCGACACCGAGACCGTCGCGCACCTGGTGGCCGCGGCCTTCGTCGCGGGCGCCGAGGACCTGGAGCAGGCCGTCCGGTACGCGCTGCGGCAGGTCGTGGGCGCCTACGGCATCGCCGTGGTGGACACCGCGCACCCGGACCGGATCGTGGTGGCGCGCAACGGGTCCCCTGTGCTGCTCGGCGTCGGGGAGAAGGAGATGTTCGTCGCGTCGGACGTCGCCGCCCTGGTCGGGTACACCCGTCAGGTCGTCTACCTGGACGACGGCGAGCTCGCCACGATCACCCCCGGCGGCTACCGCACCTTCACCCTGGACGCCCGCAGCACCGCCAAGCAGGTCTCCGAGGTGGACTGGGACGTCGTGGGGGCGGAGATCGGCGACCACGCCCACTTCCTGATCAAGGAGATCGGCGAGCAGCCGCGGTCCATCGAGCGCACCCTGCGCGGCCGCATCGACGAGCGCTTCAACACCGCCCACCTCGGCGGGCTGAACCTCACCGTCCGCGAGGCGCGCGAGTTCCGGCGCGTGAAGATCCTCGGCTGCGGCTCGGCCTGCTACGCCGGTGACCTCGGGGCCCAGCTGATCGAGGACCTCGCCCGGATGCCCGCCACGGCGGAGTCGGCGTCGGAGTTCCGCTACCGCAACCCGGTCGTCGAGCCGGACACGCTGTACGTGGCGGTCTCCCAGTCCGGCGAGACCGTCGACACCCTGGCCGCGGTGCAGGAGCTGCAGCGCAAGGGCGGCCGGGTGATCGGGATCGTCAACGTCGTCGGCTCGACGATCGCCCGCCAGGTGGACGGCGGCATCTACATCCACGCGGGCCCCGAGATGTCCGTCGCGGCCACCAAGTCGTTCACGTCCACGGTCGCGGCGTTCGCGCTGCTCGCGGTGCACCTGGGCCGGATGCGGGACCTCGCGCCGACCGAGGGCAGGCGCATCCTGGACGCGCTCGCCGCGCTCCCGGGGCAGATCGAGGAGATCCTGGACGCGGAGAAGCGCACCGGGCTGATCGCCGAGGTCGCCCGGGGGATCGCCCCGCACAACAGCGTGCTGTTCATCGGGCGCAGGCGCGGCTGGCCGGTGGCGAGGGAGGGAGCGCAGAAGCTCAAGGAGGTCTCCTACGTGCACGCGGAGGCCTACGCGAGCGCCGAGCTCAAGCACGGCCCGCTGGCGCTGGTCAGCCCCGAGCTGCCGACGGTCGCCTGCGTCCCGGCGGACGACCTGCTGGACAAGAACACCTCGACGCTGGCCGAGATCCGGGCCCGCCGCGGCCCGGTGGTCGCGCTGGCGCACCGCGAGCTGTCGACCGACCTGGCGGACCGCACGATCGTGGTCCCGCGCAGCGAGCCGGAGCTGGACAGCATCCTGATGAGCGTCCCGCTGCAGCTGCTGGCCTACCACGCCGCGGTCGCCCTCGAACGCGATGTCGACCGCCCGCGGAACCTGGCCAAGTCCGTGACGGTCGAGTGACCCGGTCGGACTAGGGAACCATGGTCCGGTCCCTGCGGGGGCCTGCCAGCCACTCCGTCATCGGGCTCTGCAGGGTGATGGTCATGGGGACGTGGGGGGCGCCCACGTAGGTCTCGACCTCGCCCGCGGTGCTCCA
Organism: Pseudonocardia xishanensis; assembly: GCF_039541715.1. Classification (NCBI taxonomy): domain Bacteria; kingdom Bacillati; phylum Actinomycetota; class Actinomycetes; order Pseudonocardiales; family Pseudonocardiaceae; genus Pseudonocardia; species Pseudonocardia xishanensis. The sequence continues at coordinate 2,912 of NZ_BAABGT010000049.1, read as the reverse complement.
GCCGAGGCGGTGGAAGAAGCGTTCGTTGGCCACCTGGACGTGAGCGTGCATCCGCCGCCCGTCCCGCGCGCCCGCGGTCTCCACGGCGAACCGCACGAGCGGGCCGCCGATCGCGGCCGTGCGGAACTCGGGGAGGACGGCGAGGCGGTCGCCGAGCCACTCGCCGGGGCCGACCGGGTACAGCCGGACGGTGCCCGCCGGGCGGCCCTGGTGGGTGGCCAGCACGTGCAGGACGTCGTCCCGCGCGTCGTGGGCGTCGAGGTCCGATCCGTCGAACAGGCCCTGCTCGGCCACGAACACGGCGTGCCGGATCGCGTGGTGCGCGGCGCGAGCGGTCGCGTCGAGCGCGGGCCGCACCGCGACCGGATCGACCCCGACCAGCACGTTCACCGCGCGCACCGGACGGATCCGGGACACCGGCCGCTCCGGCATCGTGGCGGTCACGAGGCCACCACGGGCGTGAGCACCTCGGCGCTCACGCGCCCGGCCGCTTCCCGATCTGGAACAGCCCCGGGGTCCCGCCGCCGGTGCCGCACGGCGTCCCGCCGCCGGACTGCTGGACCAGGTTCAGCGACGAGCAGGCCTGGCACCGCGCGCAGCCCGCGACGGCCGTGTCCGCCCCGAGCCCCTTCGCCTCCAGGAAGCCCGCGACCTTCCGGTAGATCGGTTCGGTGCACTCCCGCGCGGGCGCGGGCACGTTCTCCATCAGCGAGCCCGCCACCGGCCGCAGCGGTACGACGAACGGGTACACGCCCATGTCCACCGCGCGCCGGCACATCTCGACCGTCAGGTCCGGGTCCTCACCCATCCCGAGGATCACGTACGTCGACACCCGGCCCTCGCCGAACAGCGACACCGCCCGCTCCCAGGCCCGGAAGTACGTGTCGATCCCGGTGCGGAACTTGCCGGGAGCGACGCGCGCCAGCACCGCCGGATCGAAGGTCTCGACGTGGATGCCCACGGAGTCGATGCCCATGTCGTGCACCTGGTTGATCACGTCCAGGTCGCGCGGCGGCTCGAACTGCACCTCCACCGGCAGCCCCGCGGCCTCCTTGACGGCCTGCCCGCAGCGCGCGACGTAGAGCGCCCCGCGGTCCGGCGCGACCGACGAGCCGGTGGTCAGGGTCGCGTCGACCGCACCGTCCAGGTCACGGGCGGCCACCGCGACCTCGGCGAGCATCTCCGGGGTCTTCTTCGCGATCGTGCTGCCCGCGGCGAGCGAGAGCCCGATGCCGCAGAAGCCGCACTGGTCCGAGTTGCCCCAGTAGTTGCACGCCTGGACCACCGTGGACGCGAGCGAGTCGAGGTGCAGCAGCGCGATCCGGTGGTACGGCACGCCGTCCGCGGTCTCGAGGTCGTAGAAGCGCGGGCGCTTCGTACCGGAGACGGAGGCGACCTTCACGCCGTCCCGGAAGATGGCCTGGCCCTCGTCCTCGGCGCGCAGGGCATAGGGCGAGGTCTCGTTCGGTGGCACGGTGACCGGGACGCCCTCGATCCACAGCATGCCGGAGTCCGACGGGCCCGCCCCGCCCTTGCGGGCGGTCTCCAGCACCGTCTCGATCCGCAGCCCCACGGCCTGCAGATCCATGATCAGCGCAGCGGTGTCGCTACCGGTCCGCTCGTCCGTCACGGTCATGCGCGAGGGCTCCTCCACTATCCGACATGCTCGTCTCTCATCAGAGAATTCACTATGATGGACGCGTGCGCAACATCGGAAACGCCGTGTTCACCGGCCGTCCCGCGGCCCGGGTCGCGCTGCTGACCCACTCCACGTCCCCCCGCGGCGGCCACGTGCACACCCTCGGGCTGGGCGAGGCACTGCATCGGGCGGGGGAGTCGGTTCACCTGTTCGCGCTGGGTACGCAGCTCTACCGGGAGGTCGACCTGCCGCACACGCTGGTGCCCGGGCCGCGTCGCGAGGGGACCACGCTGACCGAGCGCACCCTCGACGGCATCGAGCGCCTCGCCACCGCGCTTGCGGCGAGGATCACGGAGTTCGACGTCCTGCACGCCCAGGACTGCATCGCCGCCCGCGCCGCGCTGATCGCCCGGGAGCGCACCGGGGCGGCGGTGTCCGTGCTGCGCACCGCGCATCACGTGGACGACTTCACCACTCCGGTCCTCGTGGACTGCCAGCGCCGCGCGATCACCGAGCCGGACCGGGTGCTGGTGGTGTCGCGGATGTGGCGGGACATCCTGGCGCGGGACTTCGGCGTCGGGGCGACGGTCGTGCCCAACGGCGTGGACCTCGCCCGGTTCGCCTCCGTCGTCCCGGCGGAGCGAACGGGCGGCTTCCTGCTGCTGGCGGTGGGCGGGATCGAGCCGCGGAAGGGCTCGGTGCACCTGATCCGCGCGCTCGCCCGGCTCGAGGACCCGGCCCCGGAGCTGGTCGTGGTGGGCGGGCACTCGTTCCAGGACTTCGCCCCCTACCGCGAGGCCGCGCTGGCCGAGGCGGCGGAGCTCGGGGTGCGGGTGCGCGAGGTGGGCACCGTGTCCGACGCCGAGCTGGCAGGCTGGTACGCCGCGGCCGCGGGCGACGGGGCTCTGGTCTACCCGTCGACGGCCGAGGGTTTCGGCCTGGTGCCGATCGAGGCGATGGCGCTCGGGGTGCCGGTGGTCGCGAGCGACCTCCCCGTGTTCCGCGAGCACCTCACCGACGGCGTCGACGCGCTGCTGCCCCCGGTCGGGGACGACGAGGCCCTCGCCGCCGCGCTCCGCCGGGTGATCACCGAACCCGCGCTCCGCGACTCCCTGCGCACCGCGGGCCACACCACCGCGGCACGGTTCACCTGGGCGGACGCCGCCGAGGCGCACCGCGCGATCTATGCGGAGCTCGCCCGGACGCCGGCCCTCTAGTTGTCGCCGCCGCAGAGGTTGTTGACGCGGTGGGCGGGTGGATGTCCGCCGATCGC
>NZ_BAABGT010000048.1:0-14057 GCF_039541715.1 Pseudonocardia xishanensis | reverse complement strand
GAGCACCCTTGACCGGGAGGTCGACCGTGTTAACGCCAGGGCCGACAGGCCCCGCCCGCAGGGCGCCCACCAGCACTTACACGGCCAGCGCGGCCCTGAGCGCCTACGTCACCGAGGCCTCGGCCCGAGCAAGATCCGGCCACAGAGGTTGACATGGGGTTGTCAAGGGCGGACGAAGTCCGTCGCCGGAAGGCGATGCGGAGCGCAGCGGAGCACCCTTGAACGTGAGTGAGGCCGTGCTAAGCCCACTGGTCCACTATCGGAAGGCGTCGGCGGCGATCTCGTCGTCGATGCACCCGAGGTGCCACCAGGCCACTGCCCTGCTAACCCGACGCGAACGTGACGTCCGCCCTTAGAAACGCGGGGCGTGGTGGTCACCTGGGTCGCGCGGACCGTCGACAAGGGCTGAGCGCCAACACGAGCGTCGAACAGCGAGCAATGCGGGAGCCGCGATCCAGCACCTTCCCCACGGGCGCGACCACCACCCCCGCTGCACAAAGGACAACATGCCGCTCTCCACGACCCGCTCCCCTGCCCCGACCTCGACGTGCCTGCCCGGGACTGCACCCGGCGACGTCACGGCCGGCCTGGACTGGGCGACCGCCGATCACGCCGTCGCCATCGTTGACGGCCGCGGCACCGTCGCCGAGCAGTTCCTCGTCGAGGCCACCGGCGCGGGGCTGCGCGAGCTCGTCCGTCGGCTCTGCCGCGCCGGTGTCGGGGAAATCGCGATCGAGCGCGCCGACGGTCAAGTCGTCGACACCCTCCTCGAGGCCGGCCTCACGGTCGTGGTGATCAGCCCGAACCGGGTCCACAACCTGCGCAGCCGGAACGGCTCGGCCGGGAACAAGGACGACCGGTTCGATGCGTTCGTCCTCGCCGACACGCTACGCACGGACCGCGCCCGACTGCGCCCACTGATCCCCGACACCGCGGCCACAGTGCAGTTGCGCTCCGCGGTGCGAGCTCCGGCGCTGACCGCGCCACGTGAGTAGGCGATCTGCAGCGTGAGCGGTCATCAAGCCGCACGCTCCGGTGATCGCCAACCGCGCTGCGGAAGGATCTGTCGGGTGGACACCTCTATCGTGCCGCTTGGAGAGAACGCCCTCCGCGCCATCCTCGAACACGTCGTCGAGCTCGGCGACGCTGCCGAGACGGGGTATCTCGAGGTCAAGAGCACAATCGACCTCACACAGACCTCGGACCTCATCAAGATCGCAAAGTTCCTTCTCGGAACCGCCAACCGGCCGGTGGAGACGGCTTCGGCGCACTTCCAGGGGCACTCGGTACTCATCCTCGGCGCTGCGCGCGGTGTCGCCCCAGGAGTCTCCCGCGACGTGGAGCCGCACCAGATCGCGAACCGTCTCAGTCCGTACCTGGGTCCAAGCTTCCCGTCGTACGAGTTCGGTCGAGTTCCGGTGGGACCTGACCGCGACGTCCTGTTCGTCGTCGGCGCGCCACCTCAGATCGGGCAAGGACCGTTCCCCTGCCACAAGAGCTTCCACGGTCAGAAGGGACAGGACAGCGTCACCGACGGCGCCATCTACGTCCGCGCGCACTCCGAGACCAGGCCTGCCCGTGCCGGCGAGGTGAATTCGCTCGTCGAGCGGGCTCTCGCTCGCCGGGCCCGTCCCACGCTGGACTTGGCGTTCGAGGCGGGGCCTGTCCACCGGGTGGAAGGTCTCGATTCGATCTTCTCGGACCTCTATGACCGCGAGGAGAAGGAGTTCACCGAGGCCGGCCTGACGGCGGGGCACAGGGCCGAACGTCTCGCGACGTGGAGGGCGGAGCGCACCATGAAGATGGCCACTGGACAGCGCCATCTCCTCGGCGTGGCGCTGAGCGGCTTTCGGATCTCCGTGACCAGCCGAGGCCGCTTCCTCTCCAGACCCGAGCTACGACTCACGTTCCACGGCTGCACAGCTGTCGATCACCTCGAGCTGGACGACTTCAACCTGGAAAGCGCGATCGCGCCCGTCATCGTCCACCCGGGTCCTGTCTGGACTTCAGGCTTCGCCGGCCACGACTTCGTCCCGGCTAACTACCCGGTTGAGTGGACCTCCGACGACGACGGCGTCCGCGTGACGCTGACCCCGGAGTCGCTTCGGCCCGACGTCCCCTGGGTTACCGACGCCGACGACTTCTGTGTCGTCGCGGCCGACCACTCGGACGACGTCCGCGTTAGCTGGACTCTGACCGAGGAGGGCAGCGACACGAGTAGCAGCGGCGGGTTCGCCATCCCTGTGGCGCCCCTCAAGCAGGGCAGAGACCTGTTCTCCGCGGCCCTTCAGCACCTCCGGGGCGGTGACTAGCCGATCGGCGCCACGATGCAGCGATGGGGCCGGGTAGCTCGTGAGGCTGGCGGCCCCGCGCTCGGCCGACCTCGCGTCCGCGAACTAGGTCCTTACGTCGGCAACACCAGTACGACGACGGCGTGCGGACAAGTCCGTCCGCACGCCGTCGAGGTGATGTCGTCGCCTAGTTGCCGGTCGAGAGCCGGTTCTCGGCCAACGCCAGGTGGTCGTAGCTGGGCTCCATCAGCATCTCGTGCAGCGCACGTCGGCGAACGCCCATGTTGCCGCCGTCGTAGACCGGGAAACACAGGACGTCCTGCATGATCGCGGCGATCGGGGTCTTGTCGCCGTACCCGTCGACGCCGACGAGCCGCATCGCGTCGTAGACGGTCTGGACCGACAGCTCAGAGGCGTACACCTTCGTGATGTTCGAGATCTCGCGGTCCTGGCCGCCGGTCTTGTCGAAGTGGTCCGCCGCCTTCCAGGATAGGTAGCGCGCGGCTTCGATGCGCATCTTGATGTCCGCGAGCATGTAGCCGGCGTTCTGGTACTCGATGACCGGGTGCGGACCCGACCGGTTGTCGGTCTTGGCGAAGTCATAGGCGTACTCGAACGCGGCGCGCATGCGTCCGACGCAGGCGGCTCCGATGGGTGCGCACGTCCAGGAGAAGGCGCTCTTGACCATGTTGATGCCGTCGCCGGGCTGCCCGATCATGTTGTTCAACGGGACGCGGACGTCCCTGAACTCGACGCGCGGCGAGTTCGTCGCGCGGTGCCCGATCGTGTCGATCATGCCGGTGATCTCGACGCCCGGCGTGCCCTTCTCGACCATGACGACCGCCAGGGACTCCTGCGGGGGCTTCGCGGGGTCGGTCCGACAGACGACGGCGATCAGGTCGGCGCCCTTGCCCTCCCAGCCGGACGCGTTGGTCGTGTAGTGCTTGGCGCCGTTCAGGACGATCTCGTCACCCTCGATGCGGGCGAAGGTCTGCACGCCCACCTTGGGGTCGGGGCTGTCGTAGTTGGCGCCTCCCGTGACCTCGGTGTAGGCGATCGCGGCGAGCTTGGGCTCGTTCCCGCAGAACGGCGTCAGGAAGCGGCGCTTTTGCTCTTCGGTGCCGAAATTGTTGACCGCGTAGAGGCCGAGCCCGGTGCCGAGCACGGCGGAAGCGACGTTCACGTCGACCCGCGCGATCTCCTCGACCGCGAGGACGAACTGGAGTGAGGTGAACTTCGCGCCGCCGTACTCGGCCGGGATCAGCGCCTTGACGAATCCTGCGTCCACCATCTGCTGATAGAACGGCCGGAGTGCGTAGAAGCGCTCCTCCGGCTTGGCGAACGGAGCGATGGCCTCGTCCACGCCGCTCAGCACTGTGGTGGCGAACTCCCTGGCCTGGGTCCGAACGGCCATCTGGTCCGCGTCAAGCGTGAAGTCGAGAGTCATCGGGCTCCTCTTCCGTCTCGATGTCCGGGGCTTCGCCGCGTCCGGACGCTGGGAGAGATGGTCGTCACCCGGGGCCACCCTGGCTTGAACAGAACTGCAAATCGCGTTGGATGAACGTGCAGGACCGGTGTCGGCGCGCCCGGAACTCGCTGCGGGGGTCGGCTGTCCAGTTGTGGAACAGGAGATCACCGATCGGAGCGCCACCCTTACCTCGTCACTTTCGACACGAGGAGTCACGATGACGTTAGCGGCGGAGACCTCGCTTCACAGCGATGTCCGAGAGTTCCTGTCCCGGCCGGGACGGCTGCTGATCGACGGGCAGTGGGTGGATGCAGCCTCCGGGCGCACCTTCTCGACTGAGGACCCGGCCACCGGCGGTGTTCTCGTCGAGGTCGCCCACGGGGAGGCCGAGGACATCGACCGAGCCGTCCGCGCAGCCCGGAAGGCGTTCGAGGACAGCCCCTGGTCGCGGATGAAGGCGAACCAGCGTGAGCGGCTCATCTGGCGGATCGGGGACCTCCTGACCGAGCGGGCCGAGGTCTTCGGGCAGCTCGAGTCGCTGGACAACGGCAAGTCTGCCGGGATCGCGCAGGTCGTCGATGTCGGCTGGGCCGCGGACGTCTTCCGCTACTACGCGGGTTGGGCCACGAAGATCGAGGGCAAGACGGTCAACGTGTCGATGCCCTTCGCGCCTGAAGGCGCGCAGTTCCACGCCTACACGCTGCGCGAGCCGCTCGGCGTGTGCGGGCAGATCGTGCCCTGGAACTTCCCGCTGCTGATGGCCGCCTGGAAGATCGCGCCGGCCCTGGCCGCCGGCAACACCGTGGTCCTCAAGCCCGCCGAGCAGACCCCGCTCACAGCCCTGCTCCTCGGCGAGCTCTTCGAGGAGGCCGGGTTCCCGCCCGGCGTGGTCAACATCGTCACCGGCTTCGGTGACGCGGGCGCTGCCCTCTCCGCGCATAACGATGTCGACAAGGTCGCATTCACAGGTTCGACCGAGGTCGGCAAGCTCATCGTGCAGGCCGCGGGCGGCAACCTGAAGAAGGTGTCGTTGGAGCTCGGCGGCAAGAGCCCGAACGTCGTGTTCGCCGACGCCGACTTCGACATCGCGGTGCCGGGGTCGCTGAACGCCTGGCTGTTCAACCACGGACAGAGCTGTGTCGCGGGTACCCGCCTGTTCGTCGAGGACCGCATCTTCGACAAGTTCACTCAGGCCGTGGCGGATGCGGCGAGCCAGGTCAAGATCGGCCCGGGTCTCGACCCCACGAGCCAGCTCGGCCCGCTCGTCTCCAAGGAGCAGTTCGACAAGGTGTCGCGCTACCTCTCCGAGGGACTCGCCGACGGCGCTCGGGCGCTCACCGGTGGCAAGCGGTTCGGCGACGACGGCTACTTCATCGAGCCGACCGTCTTCGTCGACGTCAAGCCTGAGTTCAGCATCGTCCGCGAGGAGATCTTCGGCCCGGTCGTGGCGGCGCTGCCGTTCAACGCCGAGGAGGGCGTGACCGCGGCGGCGAACCAGAGCGACTTCGGGCTCGCTGCGGGCATCTGGACGCGCGACATCTCGAAGGCCCACCGGACGGCTCGCAGCCTGCGAGCGGGCTCGGTGTGGATCAACCAGTACAACGGCTTCGACACCGCGATGCCATTCGGCGGCTTCAAGCAGTCCGGCTGGGGTCGTGAGCTCGGCGCGGAGTCGGTGGAGCTCTACACCCAGACCAAGGCCGTCAACGTCGCGCTCTGACAGGCGGTAGGCCGTGATGAGGAGGCCTCGTTCCCGGCCTCCTCATCACGACACGCGGGGCTGCGGCAGCGCGGGGGCGTTCTCGAGCTCCGTGGGGGCGATGGCCGCTGCCGCGCCCTTCTGTCGATACGCCGAAGGCAGACATCCCAGGTTGACGCGGAACGCCCGGTTGAGGTGTGACAGGTCGCAGAAGCCCCACCGAGTCGCGATGTCGGTGAGCGAGTAGTTCGTGGCGGGGTCGGTCAGCTCGCGTATGCAGGCGTCGAGTCGGAGCCCGAGCACCGTGCGCGCGTAGCTGCGGTCCGTCAGCTCGTAGAGCTTGTGCAGCTTCCTCACCGAGATACCGAACCGCGCGGCTGTCCGCGTTGCCGACAGATCGGTGCGGCCGTCTCTCAGGTTGAGGGCGACGTGTCGGTTGATCGAGGCTCGTAGCGCTGCATCGAGGTCCTCGACCTCGCCTTCAGCGGGCTGCCGAGTCGCTCCGGCGGTCGACGCGAGCACTGCCACCAAGGCAGCTTCCGCAGCCTGAGAGCTGGCCTGCTCGAGCCGGCCGAGGTTTTCCCATATCGAGAGCATCGTGGACACCACGACCTGGTCGATGCCGCCGAGCTTGCCGTCGTGGGCCACCGCGGTGAAAGCGCTCGAGTCGGCCAGCAGGGGAACCAACTGGGTCCGCGGCACCCGAAAGGACAGGACCCGCCATTCGCCACCGTTCGGGTCCTCCACGTACTCCTGGTCGTACTCGCTCGTCGTGTCGACCAGCGAGTAACCGCCGGGACGCACGACCACCGACCGCCCGTGCTGAGTCACCCGGCACTGCCCCTGCAGCATCAGGTTGACGAAGACGTGCTCGTCGTTGGTCCGCCGGATCTCCGACGCACCATGGCGGATGAGCTGGGTCCGCGACGACACCTCGACGCAGTTCACCGAGGCCAGACGGTCGCCCCTGACCCAACTCGTGAGGCCGGTCTGTGCGCTCGTGCCGGACCGCTCGGCGGCCAACGGCGTGAACGCCTGGCAGAGGACCTCTCGCCAGTAGCTGAACTGCTCTCCGACAGGCTGGTCGTTCGTCGTCCAGTACTGCACCGTGCTCCACCTCCGCACGATCACGCCCGTCGAAGCTGGTGCAGTGGGGCGTCGATTCTGTTGGTCGACTCCGAGGCTGTCGGACCGACCGCACGGCGCAGTTGCCGAGGCGTAAAGAGTTGTCACGGCGACCTCACAACCGCGGTGGATACATGTGAGGGGAAGTCACTGACGCGAGAGGGCCGGGCGTCCAACGCCCGGCCCTCGGTCACGACACCCGCGACGCTGCGTTCAGCTCGCCGCGCGATCCCAGCTCGCGGCGGTCCCGCTCGCGCTCCCCGCGGCCGCGTCGGTGAAGCTGTTGCGGTAGCGCGCGGCCGGGTGGCGGGCCGGTAGACGACCACCGGACCCGGGGAAGAGCTTCTCCCGCAGCGGGCCTTCGGCGTACTCCTTCTGCGCCAGACCGCGGTCCTGCAACACCGGGATCACGTGCTCGATGAAGTCCCTGTAGGACTCCGGGAAGAACTGGCAGATCATGTTGACGCCGTCGATGCCGGCGTCCTGCCACTGCTCGAGCTGGTCGGCGATCGACTCGGGTGTCCCGACCATCCGGCTGCTATACGACAGCGCCTTGACGACGTCCTCGACCCGGGCCTTCTTTCCCGGGTGGGAGTCCTCGTACATCCGCACGTAGCCCTGCACACCGGAGATGTCCGTCTGCTCGATGGGCATCTCAGGGTCGTACTTGGCCAGGTCGATTCCCATGTCACGGCTGATGTGCGCCGCGAGACCGTCGTAGCTGACCCACTGGTCGATCTCCTCCGACTTGCGCCAGGCCTCCTCCTCCGTGCTGCCGACGACGAAGGAGAAGCCCTGCATGATCTTCAGGTCGTGCGCATCGCGGCCGGCGGCGACGGCGAGGGCTCGCTGCTCGGGGATGCCCTTCATGGCACCTTCGATCGTCGGGTAGACCACGATCGTCTCCTCGGCGTGGCGCGCGGCGAACTCCCGCCCGACCTTCGATTGGCCCGCCTGGTACAGGACCGGGGTCCGCTGCGGAGAGGGCGAGGACATATGCGGTCCGAGGACCTTGTACCAGTCACCCTGGTGGTAGATCCGGTGGATCTTGTCCGGGTCGGCGTAGAGGTTGTTGACCCGGTCCTGCAGGATCGCGCCGTCGTCCCAGGAGCCCTCCCACAGCTTGTAGACGACGTCCATGTACTCCTCAGCCCACTCGTACCGTCGGTCGTGCTCGACGATCCGGTCGTGGCCGAAGTTCTGGGCGGCGTTGTGGGTGGCGCTGGTGACGATGTTCCAGCCCACTCGGCCGTTGCTCAGGTGGTCCCAGGTCGAGACCTTGCGAGCGAAGCTGAAGGGATGCTCGGTGAGGATCGAGCTCGTGAAGGTCAGCCCGAGGTTCTCCGTCACGCCGATGAGCGCGCCGCAGAGCGCGGACGCGTCGTGGCAGGGCATCTGCATGCCCTCACGGATGTAGGTGTCCCAGCTGCCGTTGTAGGCGGGGTCGATGCCGACGACGTCGGCGAAGAAGATGCCGTCGAACTTGCCCTTCTCCAGCAGCTTGACGAGCTCTACCCAGGTCTCGAGCTTGTCGAAGTGCATCTGTGTGGTGTCGGGGTGGCGCCACAGGCCGTGATAGATGTGCGAGACCACGTTCATCGAGAAGGCGTTGAAGATCAGACGGTTGCGGGTCATCTGTCCTGTCCGTTGCTCGGCGGGTTGTGTCCGGCTGCTCCTCTGCGTCGTCGCGTGGCCTCGTCGCTCACGGTCGAGTGGAGAGTCATGCCGTTGCCGAGATACTCCGGGAGTCGCCGTCCGTCCTCTTGGACCGTCGGGCACCGCCCACTAGGACAATTGCGCATTCGGGCGGCGTCGACCGGGTTGCTTGGCGGTCAGTACGCCTGCCCGGCCGGGACCGGCTCCAGCAATGCGCGCCGGAGCCGGTCGATGTCGTCGAGCCCTATCCCGCGTGTGAGGGCCCACGTCTCCGCGCCCCCGTGACGCTCTTCCAGCCCGGTGAGAAGGCCCCTGATCGTGTGCTCCTCGGCGCGATAGAGCTCCGGCGGGACCGATCTCATGTGCTCACGGTAGAAGGACCATTCCTCGAAGCGCTCCATGATGCGGGGCATCGCCTGCGCCGTGCGCAGGTAGTCCAGAACGATCTCCTCCTCGTCCACGCCGAGCAGCTTCAGGAGCAGGGCCGAGACCAGCCCGGTGCGGTCCTTGCCCGCAGCGCAGTGGACGAGGGCGGGCCGGCCCGCCTGGGCGCACAGTATTCGGACGACCGTCGCGAGCAACGACTGAGGCGAGGCGATATGGTCCAGCGAGTAGGCCAGAGCCTGTTCGTCGGCCGGCACATTAGAGGACTTGGCCTCGGTCAGCGGACTGTTGAGATAGCAGACCGCCGCGGAGGCCAAGAGGCCGCGCCCCTGGGCCACGGCCTCCTGGCCTGACCGAAGGTCGACGACCAGCTCGAGGCGCAGGTCGTCGACCAGGAACGCAACATCCTCCTGTGTGAGCGCCTGGAGAGTGTCGCTGCGGAAGAGGACTCCTCGACGTACGCATCGGCCCTCCCTCGTACGGAGGCCGCCGAGGTCGCGGAAGTTGAAGGCACCGCTCGGAGCCGTGCGAGATCGATCGCTCATCGTCCAGCTCCTTGCGGTCGCGTGCGGCAGGGTGCCCAGGTCACCAGACCCCGGTGGTCGAGCCCCCGTCCACGGTGACGATGGAGCCGGTGACGTACTCCGAACCGGTCAGGTACAGGACGGCGTCGACGATGTCCTGGGGGACACCGGTCTTGTTGTTCGGGGCCAGCGTCCGGAAGAACGCCCAGTTCTCCTCGCCGCGCGGGAGGATGGGGGTGTCGATGATGCCGGGGGCGACCGCGTTGACCTGGACACCGGTCGAAGCGAGCTCCAGGGCGAGTCCCTTCACCGCGTGGTCGAGTCCGCCCTTGGTCATCTGCGTCAGCAGACAGGGCAGGTTCTTGTTCGGCTGGAGGGCGATGCAGGCTGTGATCGTGAGGATGTGTCCGACCCCGTTGGCGGACATGTGCTTCGCCGCCGCCTGGGCAGGGTAGAACCAGCCCTTCAGGTTGGTCGAGATGATCGACTCGAGGTCGTCACCGGTAAAGTCGGCGACCGGCTTGGCAAGGAAGATCCCCGCGTTGTTGATCAGGATGTCCACCTTCCCGAATGCCTCGATCGCCTTCGAGAACAGGGCCTCGGTGGTCTCGGGCTTGCCGATGTCGCCCGCGACGCCGACGAAGTTCTTCGGGTTCCCGATGCTGGCGGCGGCCTCGTCCAGGCGTTCCTGGGTCCGGGCGTTGCCCACGACGTTGTAGCCGAGCTTGAGGTAAGCCTCCGCGATGGCGAGCCCCAGGCCGCTCGAGGCCCCGGTGACGATAACGGTCTTGGTGTCCACGTCGTTCTCTCCGTTCGTGTCGATCACAGGGTGTGGTGTCGCCCCGGAGGGGCGGGTTTTTCGGCAGCGCGAGATCTGCGGGTTCAGCTGCCGTCCGCTGCACTGAGCGAGTCGTAGTCAGGGCGCTGCAGCAGGCCGTGCACCCACTTGCGGCGCACTCCGAGGTTGCCGCCCGCGAAGACGGGCAGAACCAGGGCGTCATGCAGCAGGCCGTTCAGCGGACAGTCGTTCTCGTAGCTGTCGACCCCGACCACGCGCAGCAGCTCGGTGATGACGCGGACAGTGGTCTCGGAGCTGAAGATCTTGGCGTACGCGGCGAGCTCGTCCTTGGCCTTGTGCTCGGTGTCGAAGGCGGCGCAGGCTCGCCAGCTCAGGGAGCGCGCCGCTTCCATGCTCGCCTTGGCGTCGGCGAGGGCGTAGCCGACGGCCTGGTGTTCGATGATCGGTACGGCTCCCCCGCGGTGTTCCTTCCGCGCGAAGGCGAGGGTGTACTCGAACGCCGCCCGCATGAGTGCGACACCCAGGACACCGATGAGCGCGTTGGCGCTGCTGAAGCTCGCTGAGGACAGGGCGAAGCCGCCGCCCTCCGGACCGATCAGGTTCTCGGCGGGGACGCGGACGTCCTGCAGTGCGAACTCCGGGAGCAGGTGCGCCCGGTGGCCCGGAGTCTCGATGGCCCGCTCCAGAACGAGCCCGTTGATCCCGTCCGCCGGCCGCTCGACCGCGATGATGGACACCGACTCGAGTGGCGAGGCGTCCGGATCCGTCCGGGCGAACACACAGAGGAGGTCGGCCCCTTTCCGGTCCCACCCGGTGGCGGAGGAGACCCACTTCTTGCGTCCGTCGAGCACCCAGCCGTCACCGTCACGAACAGCTCGGGTTCGCACGCCCTCGGCAGGCGCCGGCGCGGCGACGTTGGCGCTACCACCCGGCTCGCTCTGGCAGAACCCGGCGAGGGGGGCGTCGGTCTCGGTGAGAAACGGCGCGAGGAACTGCTTGCGCTGGGTGTCCGACCCACCGACGACCACCGGCTGCAGACCCAGGATGGTTCCAATGAGCGTGAGGGCGACGCTGGCGTCCTCGCGATAGAGCTCCTCGACCAGGACGGCGGTGTCCAGCAGGCCCTTGCTCTGACCGCCCACCGCCTCCGGGATGCACTTCGCGAGGTAGCCCGCCGACACCAGCTTCTCGTACGCGGGTCTGGTCGCGAGGAACCGCGCCTCCGCGTCCGGGAGGTTGTCGGCGGTGCCGCTGAACTCGCGCAGGACCGTCTGCGCGAACTCCCGGGACTCCTTGCGGAGCTTGCGCTGTCGGGCTGTGAGTTTCATTCGCTCTGCTCCTCGAGGTGAGTGCGGAAGGTCTGGACGGTCGAGCGGCAGTGTCCGCCCCGGGCGGTGATCAGGACTCGAACGTCCGTGCCAGCCCACTAGGACGAATGTGCACGCCTCGATCCGCATGGCCGACCTCTGGTCAGGTGACCTCGGTCCCGGTCAGTGACGTTCGGGCGGAGATCTCGATCCAGTTCCCGTCCGGATCGGACACGAAGCCGTAGCGGGCGACCCCCGCCAGGTTGGCCACGTCGCGCACGACTCGGCCGCCGCCGCGCACGGCCGCGGCGACCACCTCGTCGGCGTCGAAGACCTGGACCGTGAGATACCGGAATCCTGTGGCGGCGAAGTCGTCGACGTCGCTGCCGCTGGGCCCGTCCACGATGCGGACGATCGTGTCTCCGCAGCGGAGTACGTCGCGCTCGAGGCGCTCGAAGTCCAGCGCCATGGCGTAGAAGTGCGCCAGGCGTTCCGGGTCTCTGGACGAGAGGGTGATCCCGATTCCGACGATCCCATCTGTGTCTGGGGCCACGAGTTCGACGGGGTCGCCGTCCGGGTGCTTCCCGGCCCAGCTGTTCGTGAGGCCAGAGCGTGCGATCGTCAGTCCGGTCAACCCGGAGGGGGGCTGCGTCGTCAGGCCGCCGGCTCGGTGGTTCACCTTGATCACCGAGCCGTTGGCGTCATACCGGTACTGGACCCAATCCGGCGAGACCTCGAGCCGATGGTCGAGCCGTAGGCCGACCTCCTCGCCCCAGAAGGCGCAGTGGGCCGGGACGTCCGTGGTGAACAGACCTATGTCGAGGTGTGGTTTGGCCAGTCGCATGGGTCGCCTCCAGGGGCGCTCGGTTCGGTTGGGGCTGAGGGCTCACGGCTCGTCGGGCGCTGACGCGGCCTTGCCCAACGCCAGCAGCAGCGGCCGGACCTCGGGGGCGTCCGCGGCGAACCGGCGCACGCCGAGCGCGTGCAGGAGCGCCGCCGAATCGGCCGTCACGACTGTTCCGAGGTCGACAGCCACGGTGAGGGCGCCGTCGACAGATGCCCCGGACGTAGGGGGCCGGGATGACAACACCTCGAACAGCCGGGCCACCGCGGGGTCGACGGTGACACGCGGGTCCGAGCTCGTCAGTCCCCGCGCCGCGTACGCGTCGAGGGGGTCCGCCGCGCGGAGCAGATGTAGCGGGATGGCGCGGGTTGCGGCCTGCAGCGCAGGTAGATCCACCCACACCCCACCCTGGTCCCGCGCCAGGGCCGAGAGACCCAGCATTCCTCGTGGACTGGTGACGAAGGCGTCGGCCCGGATCAGGTCCCCGTGCTGCTGCACTGCCCGGCGGACCGCCGCGACTTCCAGGACGTCGTCGAGATGGCTCACAGCGAGCCGGACGCCGGCCTTGTCGCCGGCCCGTGCCGCCGCTCTCGCCAAACCCTCGAGCTGCGCGTCGAGGAGGCCCTCGACTCCGAGCGGGAGGTACCGCTCAAGGCCGTCGATCACCTCGGCTTCGCCGGGACCGGCGAGGTCGTCGCTGCGGAGATCGATGGATCGCACCACGACCTCGGCGCCGGCCGCGGCAGCGAGCACCGGCGCGGCCGCCTGCTCCACCAGCGCGGCCACGGTCTCGTGCAGGTCGGAACCGGTTCGGCCCCGCTCGGCGACGGCGAGTCGTAGCGTGCCCAGCTCGCCCGCCGCCGCAAGAGCGGCGTCGAGGGGGAACACGATTCCTGAAGCACCGGCAGCGAGTACCGGGGCGACGTCGGCGGCGACCGTCACGCGCCCCAGGACGGCCGAGTCCGCCGCGCGGCGCGCCGTGTCGAGCAGCGACGAGAGCGCAGCGGTCGCGGCTCCCTGCGTGGCAGTGGCGAAGGCGCCCGCGAAGAGTTCACCCGTCGCGCCGTCGAGCGACACGTGCTCGCCCTCGGCGATGGACGACTCCCCCACTCGCAGAGTTCGGGCGTGCTCGTCGACGACTATCTCGTCGGCACCGACCACGCACGGCGTGGCGAGCGCCCGGGCGACGACGGCCGCATGGCTCGTCGAGCCGCCGGTCGCGGTGACGATCCCTTCGGCCGCGATCATGCCGTGCAGGTCGGCGGGGCTGGTGATACTCCGGGCGAGAATGACCTTCTCGCCCTGCTCGGCCATCTCCTTGGCCCGGTCGGGGTCGACGACCAGACGGCCGCTGACCTGGCCCGGACACGCTCCGGTCCCGGTCGTGACCAGGCGGCCGGCGCGGCGCGCCTCCTCGACCTCCGCCTCGTCGAAGCCCGGCCGTTGGACCTGCCTGATCTGCTCCAGTGACACCCCGGACAGTGCACCCGACAGCGACGCACGCCCCTCGGCGAGCAGGTCCGCAGCAATGCGCACCGCGGCCTCGGGCGTCCGCTTGGCGCTGCGCACCTGGAGGAAGTAGAGCCTCGATCCCTCGACGGTGAACTCGATGTCCAGCACGTCGGCGTGCGAGGCCTCGAGGCGGGCGCACGTCTCGGTCAACTCGTCGAGCAGGATCGGGTTCAGTGCCTCAGCGACGGGAGACGGGGTACGGGTGCCCGCCACCACGTCCTCCCCCTGGCTCGCAGCGAGATACTCGCCGAACAACTCGCGTTCGCCGGAGACCGGGTTGCGCGTGAACACCACACCGGACCCCGAGTCCTGGCTCAGGTTGCCGAACACCATGGACTGGACGACCACAGCGGTGCCGAGGTCGTGCGGGATGCCGTGGAAGTCCCGATAAGACGTCGTTTCAGAAGTAGTGGGCCCGGTCCCGTCGGTGTCGGCGGTCCTGGCAGCA
>NZ_BAABGT010000047.1:0-14920 GCF_039541715.1 Pseudonocardia xishanensis | reverse complement strand
GCGGCGCGGTCCTCAAAGCCATAGTCACCTGGTTACAGGCTTTGGGAGACATGCCCTAGGCGGCCCTCCAGCCGGGCGAGGTGAGCGAGTTCTGCGGTGGTGTCCATCCGCTCCAAGCTCGACGTCACCGGGCAGACGCCGTCGTCGAGGTCGCCGTCCTCTCGGTGGCGGCAGCTCCACTCATCGAGCTGGGCGGCACGAGCCAGCGCCTCCGCCGCCGGATCGCCCCCAACGAGCAGCGCCCGTACCGCGGCGGCCGCGGCCGCCGACTCGGGCTGGGCGCGGCTCGCGGCCCACTCGGTCCGGACGGTCTCGTCCCCGAACTCGGTTTCCAGGTCGCCCCAGGTGGTGCCGGCGGCGAGCTCGAGGGTGATCGCGCGGTGAAGGACCTCGCGGGCGAGGGCCATCAACTGCAGCGCATCGCCGACGATGACGCCCGGCATCGTCGTCGCCGTGCCGGGCACCATCCCGCGAGCGAAGTCCGACGCGAGCCGTGCGGCGGCGGCCAACGCGAGACAGGTCTGCGATCGGTCGGTCAGAGGCGCCATGCACGACGAGTCCGTTGTCTGCATGAGCCCGACCATGACCCCTCAGACGTCGGATCGGCCGTCGCCCAGCGATCTGTGGACAACTCCGCGACCTCGCTCCACATCCCGGGCCCCTGTGCTCACGGGACAGGCGCGGCATCCGATCGCGGACGCCGACAGCGGGACCCTCCCGCGCCTCGTACACGGGCCGGGCAAGGCCCTCCGCTGCGCTACGGCCGCTGCGCGATCGCCTCCGGCGAGCCCTGCCCCGTCCCGCACGGCGCGGGGAACGACCGTACCGCCGGCGACCACCGATCGACGCCGAACCTCGCCGGCCCGCCCAGAACCCTGGGAGCGGGCTGGTCGACGCCCCCTCGGCCAGCGCCGCCTATCTGACCCAGTGCCTGCTTCCGCTGCAGGGCCGCCTCTCGACGGCGGAGGTAAGACGGTCCTGCTGATCAGCCCTCATTCAATCGCGGTGGGCCGTCTCGCGCTGCCCTGTGCGCCCGCTGCGGTCTGTGGACCCGGCCGCGGTGTGCCTCGTCGGTGAAGACGGCCCTGGGTCGGCCGCTCCGGTCCAGCTGGCATACCGGGTGTGGGTTGTCGCGGCCCAGTCGATCCCCACGAAGTACAAGTGTCGTGCCGGCCGTCTCACGACGGTCGACCCGGGCCGCCACTCGACCGTTCCCACCACAGAGGCCTCATGACCTCCGCGATCACGGGCGTGGAGCAGTGATACGACCGGGGCCTCGGCTGCTACGGGCGGCGGTACCGCGGAGTGCCCCGTCTCCGGTGCCGCCGCGACGCCAGTTCGACGACGTTGTCGTGTTGATCCCCGACCGTTGCGCGGTGGTCGAGTTCTTGTCGTCGCCAGGCCATGAGGAGCAGCGAGAGGAGTCCTCCCGCGCGGTCGTCCGTAGGTGGGACGCCGTGGGGGGCGGTACGGGAGATGGCGTCGATCAGCAGGTCGTCGGCGGCGACCTCCTCGTCGACGATCTCGGACTGCCGGTGTTCGACGCCGGTCATGGAGAGATCCTCTTCGTCCTCGACAGAGCGGAGCAGTCCATCCGGACCGCGGGAATCGCCGCGACGATGGCCGTCGGCGGGGTGAACAGGGCTGTTGGACAGGTCGACAGCCGTCAGGGATCGGAGAACTCGTCCCGCGGGGACACGGCGGGCAACCCGTGAGGGTCTCGGGCGACGGACAGTGGATCGCGCTGCGGTCAGCTCCGAAGCACGACGCAGATGCACGCAAAGGCCGTTCGGCGGTCACCGGCGCAGGTTCCGGACCGGTAGCGTCCACCGACTGGTTATCAGTCATCACGTGCTGCTTGACAGAGCATAGACTGACCCTTGCCGTTGCCCGTGTCAAGCAGCAGTGAGCCCATTGACGAACGCGACCAGCGCCCACGCCGCGGTGACGGGCCGCGGAGCCTGACCCAGGACCGCGACGCAGGCCGGCGGGCTGCGCGCACGTGCACAGAATGAACGAGGCTGATCCGTGACCGAACCGCAAGGACCCGGCTACCCCGCGCCGACCCTGCAGCAGCTCCTCCGTGCCCGCATGGAAGAGCATGGTTGGTCCTACACCGACCTCGAACGCCGATCCGACCGGGCGCTCAGCCGGGGCCGATGGCAGCAGCTGGGCGCAGGAGCGTCTCAGCGCAGGTTTCCGGACCCGGCCTCACTGGTCGTCATCGCGCAGGTCCTGGAGGTCGACGTCACGACGGTCGTCCTCGCCGCGGCACGCAGCGTGGGCCTGGACGCGCGGACCCGGGACTCCGAACTGTCTCGCCTCCTCCCCGCCGGCACCGAACAGCTCTCCGACCGGACCCGCGACGCCATTCTGGCGACGATTCGCGCGGCCGTCGCCGACGCGGCCGAGCGGAGCCCGGCCCCGCAGCACGATCACCTACGCGGCCTCGCGCTCGAGTGGCCCAAAGCCGCAGCGCCCTCACGCCAGGGCCCGGACGGCCCAGCCCAGCACGAACGGGCTTGATCAACCGTCACCGACAGTTGCCGCCGATCGGCATCGTTGATCTGAACAGGTGCAACTGCCGTGCTCGAGGCAACGCCGACGCCCCTGCGCGCGATAGTGAAAGTAGCGATGCGGTCATTTTGCCCTCCTTGGGTTGACGCCGACAGAGCTGACGATCCGTCCAGAACCCGCGGAGCAGCCAGCGTTCCACGCGAGCGGGGAAGAGGGTGGCGGGTGCAGGTTCGCCGACACCGCATGGCTGCGGACACAACGATGGCGGACGACGCCCGGGCCGTCACCTACGCCCTGCGGGTCCGCTTGCTCGGCCTGCTGCACGTCATGGAGATCCCGATGCGGGATGCAGTGGCCCGGCTCGACACCCGCGGTCCCCAGCCGGTGCTCTACATCGACATGCACAGCCCCCCGGAGGATCAGATGTGGGCGATGCAGGACGTGCTCAGGATCCTGCACAACGGTCCGGATGCCGGTCGACATGCGATACCGACACCCAACCTGCACCTGATCCACGGCTGAGGTATCCCGCCGAGGACAGGGCCGGACCGCAGGGCCGTTCGCCGTCGCGAGTCGGTGTTCCTCTCGCCGGGGTTCCACCGCTGCCCCTTGTGTTCGCAGTTCGCGACCCCGGAGGCGGCAGCCGGAGACGTTGACGGCCGGAACCGTGCCCAGGACACCGACACCGGGCCCTGCGCGCGTCCGACTCTCGTCGGGCTGTGGACGGGATGGTTCGAGCTCAAGCGCTCCGGCGTCCTGGCTGCTCCGCGCCTGGTCCGCGACTACCTCCGGATCTGCGGTCCGAGGTCGGGCGGCAGCACATGAGTCCGCCGCGACGCCGTGACGACGCCCGTGAGCGGGTCCGGACTGGCCGAGGCCATTCGCCGCGCCCCTCGCATCGCAGCCGGAATCGAGGCGCTCTACACCGACCGTCCAGCGCTGGTGGTGCGGCGCGACGATGCGACCCTCACCGGTGGGTGCCGACCCGATGCGGGTTCCCGCCTCGACGATGAGCAGCGACCGAGCATCGCCTCGCAGGCGTGTCCCGTTGTCAGAGACCGAACGACCCCGGCGGGGCCGCGGGGCCAGGCCGTCATCGCCGGCCTGTGTGCACCCGCTTCGACGGCCGACGTACCCGGTGCGGTCGCCTGTGTGGATCCGGCCGGGAGTTGGCCGCCGGCACGCCGCTCGGCGACTCCGGTGGCGGAGCGACCGGCGGTCGTCGCCGAGCCTTCCAGCGGCCGAGCCGTTGGCGCGCGGAGCGGACGAGGCGGCATGCGCTCTCCGGCGGGAGAAATGTCAGATAAGTGGTGAGCATCAACAGGGTGAAGAACCCGACCATGATCGAGAAGTCGATGGACAGGTGGAGCAGTACCCCGAGGGCGAGGATCCAGGGACGCAGAGTGCGGTTCCACACGAAGATGGCGAGTGCCAGCTCGAGGCCCAAGGTGCCGAAGGTCATGATCTCGACCAGGACGACGGACTCGGTGAGGAAGCTCGGTGTGGGGAACCGTAGTATGTCGGCCACGCGGAGTGCGTAGGAGACCGCGGTTCCGTTGCGCCACAGGTCGCCCTGCAGCTTGCCCCACACCGTGCTGAGGTAGATGACGCTGAGCTGGATCTGCATCAGCCGGAGGGCCCAGGGCGCCCGTAAGGGGAACTCCCAGAACCGATCGCGGGCGCGGCGCCACCGATCCACCGACAGGGCCGCACCGGCGGGCGCGAAGATGAAATAGAACGCAAGATTGCGAAGTAGGACGTCCCCGGCGTTGAGGATCATCGGATTGCGGCGTTCGAACGAGAGCACTCCGACCAACAGCAGCACCGTCGCCAGCCTGGTCCGAAACCCGATCATGACGCCGACCGCGCCGAACAGCGTCACCACCCAGAGCCCGATGACCACGGGGGCGCTGGTGGAGATGCTCAGCAGTGTCCAGGCCCCGACGCCTGGCACCGGCACTACCGGGAACACGCCGTCCGGTCCGTAGAACGTCAGCAGGTTCACCGCCTGCGACAACGTCCACAGAGTCGCCACGAACCCGAACACGATCCGGACGACCGCGATGGTGGAGGTCGGTTCGGGGCGGAACCAGAACGTGGTCCATCCCCGCCGTATCCCGCCGAATGCCGCCCTCATCGGTCGAGCACCGGCACGGTGTAGAAGGGCTGCTCGACGTAGGGCAGTGCGTCAGCCCACGGACCAGGTGGTGGGTTGTTCGACACCCGCCGTAGGAGGGTCACCCGGACGGGCTTGCCCCCCGCCTGCCGGTCCTGTTCGACGAGCCACTCGGCGTAGGGCCTCCAGAGCGGGCGGCCCTCGGTCGGGCTGGCCAGAGACTCTCCGTACTTCTGCCACCGGTAGCCCCAGTACTCCGACAGCCCGATGCCGGTCGGGACCGGACGAAGCTCCACCGACCCGTCGGCCCGCTCGATGCGAGCCAGGACGAAGACCGACTGCTGGCGCGGATTCGGCGAGAAGATCGACCAGCCCTGGTCGAGTCCGGTCAGATTCAGGTACGGCTGGGCCGCGACGATCAGGCCCGCCTTGATCACCGAGGTCGGCATGTTCTGTACGAAGATCGCGGAGAGGGAGGCGACGAGAAACACCGTGACAACAATTCGGCGGACCGAGCCTTCGTGGCGGCGCTCGTGCGCTGCCGGCGCGTCGGGTTGCCTGGCCTCCGTCGAATCCACGCTCACGTCCACCTTCCATTCGTCTCGACGCCGATGGGCGTACGTCACGGCGACCAGCTCCAACCCCTCGATCGAGAGGTTGGAGCCACCCGGTTCACGGCGGTGCCTTAGGGCACCGAGAGCTCCGGCTCGGTCGGCACCGGGGCGTCGGCCGTGCTCGGCGCAGTCGACTCATCCGTAGTCGGGACGATCGGCTCGTCCACGACCGGCCCCGTCGACTCGTTGGAGCCCGAGGCACTCGACTCATCCGTGCCCGACGCGGCCGGCTCGTCGGAGCTCGGCGCAATCGACTCATCCGTAGTCGGGACGATCGGCTCGTCCACCGCCGGTCCCGTCGACTCGTCGGAGCTCGGCGCAGTCGGCACGTCCGTGCTCGGGACCACCGGCTCATCCGTGCTCGGCGCAGTCGGCACGTCCGTGCCCGGCGCAGTCGGCCCGTCCGTGCCCGGCGCAGTCGGCCCGTCCGTGCCCGGCGCAGTCGGCCCGTCCGTGCTCGGCGCAGTCGGCACGTCCGTGCTCGGGACGACCGGCTCGTCCGTGCTCGGCGCAGTCGGCACGTCCGTGCTCGGCACGATCGGTTCATCCGCGTCCGGCGCAGTCACTCCTCCTTCCAACGACGGCGTTGTGCGCTGACTCGCTCCAGGAGCCAGAAGGATCGGATCCGGAGTGGGGGTCTGGTCCCCGTAATCGATGGTGTTCGCACCCGTACCGGCCACGATGGTGTCGAAGCCTGCACTACCGGTGAGGATGTTGTCGCCGTTGCCGGCGGTCAGGACGTCGTCGCCCTCGGAGCCGGTGAT
This sequence comes from Pseudonocardia xishanensis, assembly GCF_039541715.1. Classification (NCBI taxonomy): domain Bacteria; kingdom Bacillati; phylum Actinomycetota; class Actinomycetes; order Pseudonocardiales; family Pseudonocardiaceae; genus Pseudonocardia; species Pseudonocardia xishanensis. The sequence continues at coordinate 8,909 of NZ_BAABGT010000047.1, read as the reverse complement.
GGTGTTGTTACCGCCGCCAGCGGCCAGGATGTCGGCCCCCGGCCCGCCGGTGATGGTGTTGTTGCCCTCCCCGCCGTCGATGCTGTCGGCGTACATCGTTCCGGTGATGGTGTCGTTGCCCTCCCCGCCCGTGATCGTCTTACCGAAGGTCGCATTGGTGCAGTCGATGGTGTCGTTACCGGACGTACCGGTCACCGTCGTCGCATCCTGGGTCACACCGTCGCTCACGACACAAGCGATGTAGGGCGGATCTGGGTCGGTCGTGCCGGTTGTCCCAGTCGTCCCGTCGGTGGTCCCGTCAGTCGTTCCGGTGGTCCCGTCGGTTGTGCCGGCAGTCGTGCCGGTTGTCCCCGCTGTCGTACCGGTCGTGGTGCCGGCCGTTGTGCCGTCGGTCGTACCGGTGGTGGTCCCGTCGGTTGTGCCTGCAGTCGTGCCGTTAGTCGTTCCGGTGGTCCCGTCGGTTGTGCCGGCAGTCGTGCCGGTCGTCCCAGCTGTCGTACCGGCTGTTGTGCCGTCGGTCGTGCCGGCTGTCGTACCGGTCGTGGTGCCGGCCGTTGTGCCGGCTGTCGTACCGGTAGTGGTGCCGGCCGTTGTGCCGTCGGTCGTACCGGCGGTCGTCCCGGCCGTGGTGCCAGCAGTGGTGCCAGCAGTGGTGCCAGCCGTTGTGCCGTCGGTCGTGCCGGCTGTCGTCCCGGCCGTCGTCCCGGCCGTCGTACCGGCGGTCGTCCCGGCCGTGGTGCCAGCCGTTGTGCCGTCGGTCGTGCCGGCTGTCGTCCCGGCCGTCGTACCGGCGGTCGTCCCGGCCGTGGTGCCAGCAGTGGTGCCAGCCGTTGTGCCGTCGGTCGTGCCGGCCGTCGTACCGACCGTGGTGCCCGCCGTCGTCCCGGACGTTGTACCGGCCGTGGTGCCGTCGGTAGTACCGGTCGTGGTGCCGGCGGGTGCGTCGGTGTCCTTGTCGCCGTGAGTACCCAGCGGTCGCGTGAACGTCCCGCTCGAGGTCTCCAGGACGAAGCCCTCGACCGGGGCCGCCGCAGGGGTGATGACGCTGACCTGGTCCTCGGAGAGGCCCTCCCACGTCGGGCCCGTATAGGTGGCCGGTTCGTCGGAGCCCTCGTCGAGGGGGTTCCCGCAGTAGCAGCGGACCTGGGGCACGCCGAGCTCGTCGACGAGCACCGCAGTGCCCATCTGTAGCACAGCCGGGAACGCGGTGGCGCGACCGTCGGCGAATCCGTGGTTCGTCACGGACGTGTCGGCGCGCAGCGTGACCGGCGTCAGTCCCTTGACGTAGTCCCCGATCGACTCGGGCGCGATCCCTTCAGAGACGGCGAAGGCGGTGGCGCGGTCGGGATTCTCTTGCAGGAAACCGACCATCGCCGCGCTGTCGCAGGCGTTCTGGAGGGTGCCGCCGTAGAGGCCGGGAGTGTCCCCCGAGACCACACCACCGGCGCGGAGCGGCGTCACCTCGGCGGGCGAACCGGCAGCCGAGGGCGTGAAGGGATCCAGTCCGGCCGCGGTGGCCGGTTCGGCTCGCACCTCGACGGCCGGGAGCGCGGTCTTCGGCGTCTGGGATTCGACGGCCATGGCTGTACCGGCGGCACCACCACAGATCAGGCCCGCTGCCGTCAGGCCGGCGAGCAGTGGTCTCAACTTCACATCGGAGTCCTTCATCGCTGACCAGGTCAGCGCGCGATCTCGCACGTGTCTTGCATGACTTGACAGAGTGCAGTCTGCGACTAACAGTGGGTGGCGTCAAGTCGAGCTATCACTTTTGACAAGCAGCGGTTGCCAACTTCCTGCACCGTCCGACCTGCCAGGCCGGCGTGATCGGGGGGCGTCGGCGCCGACGCGGCGTTGATGCTCCTATAGTCGTCAAGCGGCCTGACCGTCAGTGACCTCGGGTCGGGAACCTGCGTTGCTGGACGCCGGACCCCAGCTGTTGCCAGCGGCCGCGAGTCAGCGCCTGCCCAGCACGACGCGCCAGGTCGGGCTACGACCTGGAGTGGGGAGTGCTGTCGCGCAACGACTTCGACACCACCAGCAGGGCTCGGGCGGTGGTGATCGACTGGTGCTACGGCTTCTACGACCACCGGCGACGACACAGCGCCGCCGCCGGGCTCACCGATCAACGACGAGAACACCGCCCTCCCCGGAGAAGCGGCATAAAGAACCCTCCACGATCTTGGGGGAACCACAGGGGGAGGTTCAGTACGGCGCGGCGATGCCCAGGTGGGCGAGCGCCCGGCGGGCGGCGTAGGCGCCACACATGCCGTGCGCCCCCGGCCCGGGCGGGGTGGCCGCCGAGCACAGGAAGTGCCCGGGGACCCCGGTGTCGTACGGGCGCAGCGTGGGCCGCGGCCCGAAGACCAGTCGTGGGACGTCCTTGGCGCCGGTCAGGATGTTGCCGCCCACGAAGTTCGGGTTGGCCGCGAAGGCGGCCGGGTCGGTAACGAGCGTGCCGACGACGCGGTCGCGGAAGCCGGGCGCGAAGCGCTCGATCTGCCCGGTGATCACGTCGGTGGCGTCTCCGGGGTAGCCGTGTGGGACGTGGGCGTAGGCGTAGACGGGGTGCACGTCCCCCACCGAACGCCCCGGGTCGGCCAGGTACTGCTGGCCCACCAGGACGAACGGTCGCTGGGGCATCCGCCCGGCGTGCACCTCGCGCTCGGCCAGGGCGTTCTCCGCCGCCGACCCGACGACGTGCACGGTGCCCGCCCGGCGGGCGGGCTCCGCCGCCCAGGGGACGCCGCCGTGCACCGCGAAGTCCACCTTGTACGCGGCGGGCCCGTAGCGGAAGCGCCGGTAGGCCCACGCGACCCTCCCGGGCAGCCGGTCCCCCAGCAGCGACGGCAGCTGGTCCGGGCCGACGTCCCAGACCGTGACGTCCGACGGCGGGAGCTCCGCCGCCGACCGGACCAAGACGCCGGTCTCGATCTTCGCGCCGTGCTCGGCCAGGACAGCGGCCAGGGCGTCCGCGATCGCCTGCGACCCGCCCTCCGCGACACCCCAGCCGTGTCGGTGCCCGGCGGTCAGGATGCCCATCCCGATCGCCGAGGACAGCGGTCGGTTCAGTGGGCGGAAGGCGTGCGCGGCCGTCCCCAGGAACAACGCCCGCCCGCGCTCCGTGCGGAAGGCCCTTGCCAGGACGTCCGCCGGGAGCACGGCCGGGGCGCCGAAGCGCGCAAGCAGCAGCGGGTGGCGGGGCACGCCGAGCAGCGGCCCGAGGACGTCCTCGGCGAGCGCGTCGTAGTGCCGGGACGGGCTCCCGAACAGTGCCCGCCACAGCCTGCCGTCCGCGCCGAGACCGGCCGCTGTGTCCTCGACGGACCGGTACAGCACCCCGGCCTCGCCGTCGTCGAGCGGGTGGGCGCAGTCGACCTCGGGCAGCCGCCAGCGGAGCCCGTACCGGTCGAGGCCGAGCTCGCGCAGCACCGTGGAGCCGACCGCCATCGGATGGACGGCCGAGCAGTGGTCGATCACCAGTCCGGGGACGATGCCCTCGACCGTGCGGGTCCCCCCGCCGATCTCCGGGCCCGCCTCGAGCACGGTGACCTCGACCCCGGCCCGCGCGAGTACAGCCGCGGCGACGAGCCCGTTCGGGCCCGCCCCGACGACGGTCGCGGTGCTCATGCGTCCTCCCGTACCCGTGCTCAGTCGACAGACAACAGGGCGGAGTCCCCGCCGTCCAGGTTGTACTCCGACCCGGGGATGCACGCGGCCTCGTCCGACGCCAGGAAGTTCAGCAGGTTCACGACGTCCGCGCCGTCGGCCAGCCTGCCCAACGGCGACAGGGCCGGGCCGAGCGCATCCACGGTCTGGGCTCCGTTGTCCGCCATGGCCGTCTTCATGTAGGTCGGTGCACCGAGTTCACCCGCACGTGCGGCGGCGGCGCACTCGGGCGCGCCGCGGTCCATCGCCAGCAGCGGCTCGGGCCGCCCGACGCCGGCGTTCGAGACCTGACGTGGAGCCCGCCGTGCCGCTCGACGGTCTGCGCCACCAGTGCCTTGATCTGCTCCTCCTCGCGGACGTCCGCAGGCCAAGGCGGTGGCGCCGGGGATCGCGGCGACCTTCTCCGCCGCCGGGAGATCGATGTCGGAGACGACGACGGTCGCCCCCTCGCCGCCCAGCCGCTCCGCGGTCACCCGGCCCAGGCCCTTGCCTGCGCCGGTGACGATCGCGACCTCATGGTCCAGCGCGGTGCTCATGGGGTCGGCCACCTCTCTCGTGCTTGGTCTGGGTCCGCGGCTGGCGTGACCCCGGCCGCGAGTTCGCGGCGCCGTAGAGCTGCTACGGCCAGGAGTGCTACGGCGAGGGTTGCTGCGGAGGGCATGAGCGCTCGCGCTGTACGGGAATCGGTGTGCCGGCGGACCGGGCAAGAGCCGCGACCCGGACGTGCTGGTCGAAGTCGCAGCGGAACTGCTCGGAGATGTCTTTGACCCTCCCCGGCAGGGCGGGGATCGAGGTCAAAGCCGCGGTGGGAGCGGTATGTCGTGGGACAGATCGTCGAGGAGATCCTCGGCATCGCGTTCCTCGACCTGGGCCGGGATGGAAAGAAGTTCCGCCTGGTCGAAGAAGGCGAGTAGCAGAAGATCCCGTACAGCGTCGATGCCGTGCTCGGCCTCGACCCACCGGATCACCGCGCGCACGGCCTACGCCACCTCGGCGATCTGCTCGGGACTCTCGGCAGGGCGCAGCGCGGCGCGCACCGCATCGATGGCCGCCTGCTGAGGTACCTGGTCGAGAGGACCGTCGAGCTGTTCGGACTCGCTGCCTGACGAGCTGTCCGGATCGCCGAGATCAGTCATGGTGCGCATCCTGCCCCACCACCGGCGCCGCGGATGCGTGCATCGGCCCGCTGCCGTGCGCCCCGGGGGTGCTCGGGCAGCGGTGGCCGCAAGAGCAGCGGCCCGCGGCGTGGGACTCGCACTCTGGCGTCCCGCGCTCGTGCCCGCCGATGAACCCCGCCGGCCCGGCACGGGCGAACCCGCCCCGACGACCAACCCCGCGAGGCCTCCGCACAACCCCGGGGCGCAGTGGCGGGTCCACGCCGCCCAGGCCAGCGCGAACTCCCGCCGTCCACCGGGCGACGGGGCGCCCCGGCGAGTGCGTCCCACCCGGGACGCACTCCACGACCCTTGTAAGTCGCGGGACCGACTCGCCTTCATGGAGGTCGCCGTGAGCACAACCGAATCCACCAGCACTGAGCAGCCCACTGCCGCGACAGCCCCGGACACCGTCGATGCCGACGCGACCAGCGCCGACACCGCGAACGAGTCCGTCGCAGCCGCTGCAGCCGAGGACCTCGGCACGCTGATGTGGGCGGACCCGGCCGAGCTGGTGGTCGGGATCAACACCCGCAGCGAGGTGCGGCTGAGCCCGCACTTCGTCGCGGACATCCGCGACCGAGGGGTGCGCGAGCCCATCACCGTGCGCCGACGCGACGACGGGGGCCTCGTGGTGCGCAAGGGCGATCTCCGAGTTCGACGACGGCACCGCCGAGGGCATCGAGGCGGTCAAGGCGCTGACGGTGTGCGCGGCCCGCGAGCCGCAGCGGTTCGCCCACGCCGCCCAGCGCGCCCGCAACGACCACGAGGACCGGCAGCTGCTCACCGACGCCGCTACGCAAGCCCGCGAGCAGGGCTTGACCGTGCTGCGCACCGATGAGGGCGAGGCCGACACCGACGTGCACCGGTCGGCTCAACCGCTGACCGAGCTGCGGCCGCGCATTGAGGACCCGCAGTACACCCGGCTGAGCGCGGAGGCTCACCAGGACTGCCCGGGTCACGCAATCGCACTCGCAGTACAGCGGCACTGGTCGAGCAACGAGCCGACGGTTGAGACCATCGCCTATTGCCTGGACCCCGAGACCCACGGCCACGGTCCGTACTACGACCGGCGTCCGAGCACCACCGATGCGGCCGCGACGGAGACGGACGAGGAGATCGCCGCGCAGAAGGAGGCCGCGCGGGTCGAACGCAGACGCGTGGTCCAAGGCAACAAGGCCTGGGACGCCGCGGGACCGGTACGACGTGAGTTCGTCAAGTCACTGCTCGCGCGCAAGTCCGCACCGAACAACGCCGCGCTCTTCGTCGCCACAGCCATGGCACCGGCGGACACGAGCTGCGCAAGGCCTTCGAGGGCGGCAACCGGCTCACCTGCGAGCTACTCGGTGTCGAGGTACCGAGCGGCTGGTACGCGGGCAAGCCCAGCCCGCTGCTCGAGCTGCCGGACGGCGCGAAGGCGGGCAAGGCCACCCAGGTCATGCTCGCGGTCGCACTCGCCGCCGAGGAGGCCAGCCTGCACCGCAGCAGCTGGCGCGAGGGTCACGCACGGCGCGGCTCACGCGCCGCCACTACCTGAGCGCGCTGAAGCTCTGGGGCTACACCCCGACCCACGTCGAGGAACTCGTCATCGACCCGGACACCGAGACCCCGCAAGGCACACCCGCGCAAGACGACGTCGACGAGGAATCCCCGAACACCGAGGACGTCGATGACACCGAGGAGCCGCAGCCCGCCGATCAACCGGCCGTACAAGCGTCCATCTGATCACGCGACAGGGCCGGGACTGGAAGTCCCGGCCCCGTCATGCCCGGCGGGCGTGCAAGGGCCATCTCACTCTCGCCGCGGCCGGCCTCGCTGGGTGATCGCCGCGGCGGGCGAGTGTCCGGTTGCGGTTGTGGTTGCGAGGTCGTGAGCGCCTGGGTGGGGCGGCGGGGATGGTGGCCACGTCGCGCCCGACACGCCTCCTGGTGGTCGGTGCGACTGGACCGCCCGAAGGTCAGCACAGACGGCCGGGGCGAGCGGTCAGACGAACCCGACCGACCCATCCCGGTGAGACCACGCGCCGATGGGGATGTCGGCCGCCGGTCGGGGTGAGGCGGTCACACACGGCATGGGCCAGCCGGAACCGCCCTGCCCGTCCCCTGGCGGGGACCCCGGCCGCCCGCGCTGAGGCAAGCCGCGTTCCAGCCGCACCGACCACCAGGAGGCCCTGATGTTCCGCACCGCGACCGCCACCCCCACCACAGCGACCCGTCGGTGGGGCCACAACCCCGACAGCGCGTGGCGCGAGTTCGGTGACCGCGACGCGAACCAGGACCGCATCGCCCCCGACCTGACCGGGGCTCTCAACGAGCCCGGCTTCTGATCCCGCCCCGTGAGGCGGGCCCCGACCGGGGCCCGCCTCTCGTCTCGAAGGGAGGCACCGGACATGCTCGACCCGACAGGCAAGATCAACAGCTTCGACCGCTTCGACTAACTGCGTAGCTACGTGCTGCCCGACACGGTCGAGACCGACATCCCGCGCGACCGCGGCCGCCCAGGCGGCTACGGCGCGCACGAGTACGCCCGCGGCCTGCTCGTCGAGACCGCGCAGCGACTGCAGGCGCGCCCGGAGCGGCTGCGCTACTCCGACCACGAGTGGTCCTCCACCGACCGCTGGGACATCTGCCGCGACCCCCGCGGCTGCACCGCCGGGCCGATCAACCTCTGCGTGGTGACGCTGGACCTCGCGGTCCCCCTCGCGAGGATCCGCGTCGCGGTCAGGTGGTTCCGATCCGCCCGTGACCACCATCAGGGCTGGCGCCTGCAGATCGACGGCCGACCGGTCCCCGACGAGGACCGCATCTACTCACCCAGCCCGCGCTACACCGCATCGCTCGTGGCGTGGCACCTCCACGCCGCCGAGCAGGCCCGTCTCCGCGGACCCCGCGACTGACCCACGCCCACTTCCCCGGGGCCCGCACCCCTCCCCCACCGCTGCCCTGTCCATTCGCTGCGAGGAGTTCCGTCATGTCCGAGACGACCACCCGGCCCGCTGCCGGATACGGCCACTGCACCGGCTGCGACCAACTCAAGTCCCTCGACCACCGCGGGCATCCGTACCCGCACAACCGCTTCACCGCCGAGGCCACGTCCCTGCGGACCCGGCGCTGCACCGGCGAGCACACCCGCCCGGAACGGAGCCTGACCATGACCAACCCGTATCAGTCCGCCCGCCCGCCCGCTCCCGGGCAGCCCGTGCGTCTGACCAGCGGCGACGGCATCATCGCCTCGATCCCGACGCTGGTCGGGTTCACCCGCACCGAGTCGCTGGTGATCATCACCCTGGCCGGGCGCCGGGTGGGGCTCACCCTGCGAGTCGACCTCCCGCCCACCGGGGCGCAGACCACCGGCCTGGCCACGCACGCCGCCCGCGTGATCGACCAGCACCAGCGCGACGACCGGCTCACCGCGGTGCTGGTGATCATCGGCGCCACTGTGCGCGACGACCTGGTCGACGCCGTCACCGAGCACCTGTCCACGGTCGGGGTCGGAGTCCAGCAGGCCGTGCACACCCCCGCGATCGCGGCGGGTATGCCGTGGAAGTGCTTGTGCGACTGCGGCAACGCGGGAATCCTCGACGACCCGGCGATCTCGGTCGTGGCCGTCACCGCGGCCGCGCCCACCGGCCGGGTCGGCTACCGCTCCCGCGCCGAGCTGGCCGCGGAGCTCGACAGCCGCATCGACACCGCCACCGCACGGCGTCGCGCCGAGCAGATCAGCGCGCTCGACGGCGACAGCGCCCCGGTGCAGGCCGCGATCCTGAAGTTCGGGTCGCGGGTGCTGTCCGGGCGGCTCGACGAGGTCGACGAGGACATCATCGTCGGATCGGTGCCGCGCTGCTCGCCCCCGCCCGCCGCGATGCGCTGGTCGCGTGGACGGCCGAGATCACCGAGCGCGGTGTGATGCGGGGGGTGTCTCTATGGGGTTGTCAAGCGGCTGCGGCCGCCGGAGGAGGCGTGGAGATGCTCGGCTGGGCGTTGGGGCGGCGGTCGTCGAGCACCACCGCGCAGTAGACCTCGCCCTCCCGCGTCGGGTGCTCGGTGATGTCGGTGACCCACAGCCGGTTCGGGCTTCGGCGGGCGAAGC
>NZ_BAABGT010000046.1:0-7207 GCF_039541715.1 Pseudonocardia xishanensis | reverse complement strand
GAGCGATCAGCGAGTTCACCGCCGAGGGTCTTGTTCATCATTCGGATGCCGGGTCTCAAGCCAGTCTCAACCGGTCGTCGCAACACCTCGTAGCGGAGGTGTTGAATTGGGAAGAGAGCCTGGTTGGGTCACGAAAATGACCGGCCGTCCGGCGATGGTGTCTCCTGGGCGCCCGCCCGTCGGGCGTGTCGAGCAACGCCGGACCTTCTGGGCGGCCGTCGCTCGTGGCGTGACGAGCACCGACGCGGGCATGGAAGCCGGCGTGTCGGAAGTCGTTGGGAGCCGGTGGTTCCGCGAACGTGGCGGTGTGATCCCGCAGGCGATCTTCAAGAAGGATTCGGGCCGCTACCTGTCATTCGAGGAACGTGAGCTCATCGCGCTCTGGCATGCCCAGAACGTGAGCATTCGCGAGATAGCTCGTCGCCTCGGTCGACACCCTTCGACGGTATCTCGGGAACTGCGCCGAAACGCCGCCACGCGAGGAGGCACTCTCGCCTATCGAGCGACCGTGGCGCAATGGCATCGGGACCGGCGGGCTGCTCGCCCGAAGACCGCCAAACTGGCGGCGAATCCACGGCTTCGCCGCTATGTCGAACAACGCCTCGCCGGGCATGTGGTCACCGAGGACGGTGTGAGTGTTCCGGGTCCGGCGGTGCCGTTCACCGGTCGCAACCGGGCCCGACGGGCGGATCGTCGGTGGGGTCGGGCGTGGAGCCCGGAGCAGATCGCCGCTCGGCTGCACCGCGACCATCCCGACGATCCCACCATGCGAATCTCGCACGAGGCCATCTACCAGGCGCTCTACATTGAAGGACGCGGCGCGTTGACCCGCGAGCACGTCGCCTGCCTGCGCACCGGACGCGCGCTGCGGGTTCCCCGGTCACGGACCCGGCGGGAGCGCCGCAACAACCGCGGGTTCATCACCCCCGACCACACCCTCGACCGGCGGCCCGCCGAGGTCGACGAGCGCGCCACACCGGGACACTGGGAAGGAGATCTCATCATCGGCCTGAACCGCTCCGCGATCGGCACGCTGGTCGAACGCACAACCCGCTACACCCTCTTGCTGCCCCTGCCGAGAATGGACGGTTTCGGCGTCCAGGACCGAGTGAAGAACGGTGCCCCCCTCGCCGGACACGGCGCGCAGGCGGTCAAAGAAGCGATCATAGCCGCCGTCGCACATCTCCCGGAGAAAATGCGCCGCACTCTCACCTGGGATCGCGGCACGGAGATGGCACTGCATTCAGAGTTGACGGTCGCGACCGGGCTGGCCGTCTACTTCTGCGATCCGCATAGTCCGTGGCAGCGCGGGACGAACGAGAACACCAACGGCCTGCTCCGACAGTATTTTCCGAAAGGCACCGACATCTCCCGATACGGTCCGCGCGAACTGGCCGCCGTCGCCCACACTTTGAACATGCGGCCCCGGAAGAAACTTGCTTGGAGAACCCCTCACGAGGCACTCCAAGCCGTGCTATATTCACCGCACTTGGTCGGTGTTGCGACGACCGGTTGAATTCGCCCAATATACGTCGCTGGCGTTCACGGAACAACTCGCCGAGGCCGGGATCGCCGGCTCGATCGGCACCGTCGGCGACGCACTGGACAACGCGCTGATGGAGTCCACGATCGGGCTGTACAAGACCGAGCTCATCGTTCCGTACGCCCATTCCCGAAACTGGAGTGGTCTTCGTGAGGTGGAGCGGGAGACCGCGGAGTGGGTCCACTGGTACAACAGTGTGAGGCTCCACTCCTCGATTGACTATATGCCGCCGATTGAACGAGAAATGGTATACGCTACCTCCATCGCCCAACAGGGTGCGGTGGCCTGAACGTCAGCCTCACGCAGACCCAGGACGGTTCACACCACGCGCAGGGTTTCGCACCACGAATGGCTCCATGGCGTTGACCTGGCGAACCGAGACTCGTCTCGCGACCTCGGGGACGCGACGGCGAGGCCCCGCTGATCCGTAGCGCGCAAGAGATCTGCATGACGTGCGACTCGAACTGCCCGCAGTTGTCAGAATCGGCAGAACTATGAAGCTCCGCTTCATGCTCATTCGTCGCTTCAGACCCCGGGTACGGCGTCAAATCCACGAATTTGCAGAACAGAGACCTGCTCCTGCTTGAAGTAGAGTTAGACGACGATACGAAGCGCTGCATCCTCAGCTCGAAACTAGTTCGGCCGTTTTAGAGGATCCTTGTGCTCGACATCCGCCGGCTGGCTCTGCTGAAAGCGGTCCTGGACTCCGGGTCGATGACGGCTGCGGCCGAGCAACTCGGCTACTCGCCCTCCGCCGTCTCGCAACAGCTGCGTCGTCTCAAGGGCACGTTGACGGTCGGCACCTTCCCATCCGGACGTTCGGGTCTTGGGGCTCGGACGAGACGCTCCGTCCCGCCGGATCCTGGTGGCACACCTTCAAGACCGGCTCCGCGCACCGGCTGAACTGGCGATGCACCAACTGTTGGTGGAGACATCGCGGGAGTTAGACGAGGGTCTGACCGCACCGGAACCACAGTCCCGTCAGGCGTGGCGGATCCGAAGGCAGGTATCAATCGTCGGTTTGCCAGCGATCCGCCCGCACACCGTCCGCACCCTGGGTAGGCCTTTCAGCTCGGGGAACTGGTCGTCGCGTCACTTCGAGTCGTGCAGCGACGCCCTGCTCGACGCCCTACTGGCTCGGCTGATGCAGGCCACACGACGAGCGGGCGACGCGTCCGGCGACATTCTCGCGAGTTCGCCGAGCAGCGACGACGCGCTTGTGCGGCTGCCAGAGGTGCCCCCGGTGATGGCTCAACCCCGGCCAGGCCCGTCGTCGAAGGCCCAACGGGCAGCCGGCCGCCCGGTCCATGTCCGCGACCTGCGCCTCCGCGACGGTGGAGAACACCTCCTCGGTGATCCCGTCGACGACGTCGATGGTCGCCGTCGACAAGGGCGCGGCCCACTCCGCTCCAGTGTAGAAGCGGTCAGTATCGCCAAGGGCACCGCGGCCTGCGCGTTCCCCAACGTCGTCACGACCCAGACTCCTTAGTCACAGTGCCGATCGCTCACCTGCCGACGTGCGTGCCGCCGGTCACTGCCAGCGGAGGATCCACTTCTCCGCCCGTCCGACCACGAATGCCAGCACCGTCGCGAACACGGCCAACACGAGCAGGACCGCGAACACCCCTCCGATGTTGAAGTTCGTGGCGTTTCGCACAATGGACAGCCCCAGGCCGTCCCGTGCCGCCACCATCTCGGTGGCGACGACGCCGAGCAGCGAGTACGTCACCGATAGCCGCACGCCGGCGAAGATCGCGGGCACCGAGCCGGGCAGCACGACCTTACGGAAGATCGACCAGCGTGGGATGCCGAGCATGCGGGCCACCATCATCATGTCCGTGTCGGCGCTCTTGATCCCGGACTTGGCGTTGAACAGCACCATGAAGAACACGATGGACACCGCCACCGCGACCTTGGCGTTCATGGTGATGCCGAACCAGATCACGAACAGCGGGGCCAGTGCGATGCGCGGGATGCTGTTGAGTGGCACGAGGAACGGCGACACCAGCCGGTCCACCGCGGGCACCGCCGCCAGCAACAGCCCCACGAAGACCCCGAGCGGGATCCCGATGGCCAGCGACACCAGCATGGCGGTCAGCGTCGCGATGAGGTCACTGCCGAGCGCGCCGGAGGCGGCGAGGTCACGCAGTTCCGCCCACACCAGGGAGGGCGAGCTGAAGGTCGACACCGCGACCCATCCCCTTGCCGCCGCCACCTCCCACAACACCAGCGCCCCCACCAGGAGGACGACCGGCCCGCCGACTGACCCGAGCAGGCCCCGCAACCGGCGCGAGCCCTCACCCACTTGCGGCTTCTGCGGGCCGGGGCCCCCCGCGCCGACGGTTGCCGGGAATGCGGTAACACTCACTGCTCCACCGCCAGGTCACGGTCGGGGTCGACGTCTCCCTCGAGGACCTCGAAGAGATTCTGGTAGTTCCGCCGGAACTCCTCAGTGAACAGGATTCGGGACAGCTCGGTCGAGCGAGGCCGAGGCAGGTCGATCGTCCGGTCCACGGCAACGCGGCCAGGCCTAGGGAGCATCACCACCAACCGGTCGGCCAGCAGCAGGGCCTCCTGGAGATCGTGCGTCACGAACACGACCGTCCGGCGTCGCTCCGGGCTCTCGGTCTCCCAGATTCGGAGGAACTCACGCTGCAGGCTCAGCTTCGTGCGCGCGTCGAGCGCCGCGAACGGCTCGTCCATCAGCAGGAGCTCTGGCTCGGTGGCCAACGTCCTCGCGATGGCGGCGCGCTGCCGCATGCCCTGGGAGAGCTGACGGGGGTAGGCGTCTGCGAAGTCCCCCAGGCCGACGAGTTGCAGCAGGTCCTGTGCACGCTCGGACCGCTCGGTGCGGTTGGTCCGGCGGTGCTCCAGACCGAGCTCGACGTTGCTCCGGACGCTCCGCCACGGCAGGAGGCCGTCGCGTGCGAGCATGTACCCGGTCGTGGGGAGTGGCCGGTCCACTGGTCTGCCGCCCACGAGCACCTGGCCTGCCGTCGGCCGGAGCTCGCCGGCGAGCAGATTGAGCAGCGTCGTCTTGCCACAGCCGCTCGCACCGACGAGCGCGACGAACTGGCCGCGAGCAATCTGCAGCGAGACGTCCGTCAGCGCGGTCAGCGTGCGTCCCCGCCGGGTCCGGTCGCGGAACTCCACCGACACACCGACGATGTCGATCTCCCCCGCCGACGGGGGCTCGCTCAGGGTCGTCGGACACTGGGTATGCCCTACGTTCACGGCTTCCACAGGATCTCCTCACAGGTGGGGACCGGCTCTTTCAGCACACCGTTCGCCAGGGCCAGACTCAGCGCCGACCCGATCTGCTCGCAGGTGATTTGCGTGCCGAACTGATCCAGCGGACCGCCCGCCTTCACCACCTCTGCCCTGGTGACGGGCTCGGCGAGGCCGTACTCGCTCTCGAGCAGGCTATCGAGGCCGCCGCTCGGCCCCTGGGCGCGGATGACGCCGTAGGCGTCCTCCATCGCGGCGCAGAATCGCTGGGCCGCGTTGCGGTTGGTTGCCAGCCAGTCCGCGGGAGCACCGAAAGCCGTGTAGATCGCCTGACGGTACTGATCGGGTGCGTTGTCCGCGAAGCCGAAGACGATCTTCCCTTCGCCCGAGCCGACGAGTGCCTGGTTGGTGAACGGCGAGGCGACGAGCGCGTCGATCTGGCCCGCTCGGAACGCGGCGACGGCGGGCGCACCCGCGCCGACCGCGATCGTGGAGAACGCCCGTGGGTCCTGTCCCACCAGCCCGACGATCGACTGCAGGGCCCGGTCGTTGGAACCACCCAGGGCGGCGACCCCGACGACCTTCCCGCTCAGCGCCGCCGTGGTCGCGCGGTAGTCCGTGCCCGCCGCCACGGGCACCCCGCTGTCAGCGCGCACCACGATTGTGGCCCAGTCCCGCTGGGTCAGCCCGCAGAAGGGCTGCAACTTCTGACCGCGTTGGAACGCGGTGGCGTAGAACACCGGGGTCTGGAAGGCGACCTCGATGGACTTCGAGGCGAACGCGGCGTTCAGCAGGTCGGTCTTGGTCTCGACCTGCTCGACTGCGATCCCGTGCTTCGCGAAAAGGCCGTCGCGCTCCGCGATGACGATCGGCAACGTGGCGGCGCCACCGGTCTGCAGCCCCAGCTGGATCGGGATCAGATCCGACCCGCTCCCTGTGGTATCCGCGACGGTTCCACACCCCGCACCAACCACTGCGGTCACCATCCCGCACACCAGCCATCCGAAACGTCGGACGTTCATCGTTGTCCTTCCTGCGGTCCGCTAAGACCAGCACCTTCAGCCGGTCAGGAAACCGGAGTCGACGGGAATCAGGGCACCGGTGACGTAGCGCGCCTCGTCCGAGACCAGCCACGCCACCGCGTCCGCGATGGCCGACGGGGGAAGGGTCTGCGAACCCTCGAGGGCAGCACGGGCTCCGCGGTCGAGGCCCCGGGGGAAGTACTCAAGCGAACGCTCGATCGTCCCGCCCTCGTGCATAGCGGTGGACACCGAGCCCGGGTTCACCGTGTTCACCCTGATGTCATGCGGTCCGAGCTCGCGGGCGAGCACCTTCATCAGCATCTGGATGCCACTCTTGGCGGCGCAGTAGGCGACGGCGCCGGGCTGCGGCACCACGGCGTTGACCGACGAGGTGAACACCACGGCCCCACCCCGAGCACCCGCGACGATTTTCGGCACGAAGGCCTTCTGTACCTTCCAGGAGCCGGTCAGCAGGACATCGATACTCTCCTGCCAGGACTCCTCGGGAAGCTCCCAGCTGTTGCGGTCCACGGTCCAGATCCCGTGGTTGACGACCAGCGCGTCCACCCGGCCGAACTCGGCGACGGCCTCGTCAGCCAGTGCGGTGAGTGAGGTCAAGTCCCGGGCGTCGGTCACCCGACTGAGGCAGCGCCGGTCGAGGGCCTCGACCTGTGCGGCCGTCTCCTTCAGGTCTTCCGGGGACGCCGGCGGGGTCAGTGGATAGGCGAGGTTACTGCAGATGTCGAAGGCGACGATGTCCGCGCCCTCCGCCGCCAGGCGGACCGCGTGGGCCCGGCCCTGGCCGCGGGCCGCGCCCGAGATCACTGCCACCTTGCCGTCAAGCCTGCCCATGATGATCTCCGCTCTCAGTGGGGGCGGATTCCTCGGAGCCGAGCTCAGCCGGGACGACACCGTGTCTTCGACCGAGGGTTGCCATGCGCCATGCGCTCACGGACCTTCCTCACTGCTGACGTGGTCGATCATGGGAGCCGGTGCTGCGATCACGGTCTCGGCATGCGCGAGATCGCGGACCAGCCGGATCCACCGGCTGCCCCTAGGGGTGGGCGACAGGTTTCCGCAGCTGTTGACGTAGGTCTCAGATCTCCGTGCCGGCGTGGCCGAGGCATTCATCTATTGGTCCAATCCATGGCACGGCGAGCGACTCGCGTCCGTGGGGTCAATACTGACTGTTCCGGCGTGCCGCCCGTCATCCCCGAGGCCGTCACGAGACGGAACTCGCCGAGGCGAGCAAAACGACGGCATGGCTGATGTCGACCGGCTCGACGACCTCCTCCGAGAGGCTGTTGGTGAACGTGCCCAGCGGGCAGGTTCGACGCGAAGAACCTGGTAGTCCTGGCGGATTCCATCGGTCGTTGCGAATCTCCAGGATGGGAGATTCGAATGCCGCGGTTCG
>NZ_BAABGT010000045.1:29619-38907 GCF_039541715.1 Pseudonocardia xishanensis | reverse complement strand
CAGCCTGCACCGGCCAACCCCCGGCCAGCCGCCTGTCACCAACGTGATGGCCGAGTACAGCTAGGCCGAGCGCAGCCGCGCGCCCGGGCCGGGCTCGGAGACCAGCTTGTCCCGGGTGTCGATGTGGTGGCCCGCTGCGCAGACCAGCTCCGCGTGGACCTCAGCGCCGCAGCCGACGTGCCGCGTGACGTTCGGCGGGCCCGCCTCGCCCGCGAGGTGCGTGTCCCCCCAGTCCTTCAGGGCGTTGAGCACGATCCGCAGGTCACGGCCCGCCGGGGTGAGCCGGTACTCGTGCCGCTCCCGGCGGCCGGGCTCGCGGTAGGGGGCCTTGACGACCAGTCCCGCGTCCACCAGGCCTGCGAGCCTGCGGGTGAGCACGTTGCGGGCGATGCCGAGGTGCTCGGCCAGGTCGTCGAACCGGCGCACGCCGTTGAACAGGTCCCGCAGCACCAGCACCGTCCACGCGTCTCCCACGAGGGCGGCGGTGCGGGCCACCGAGCAGGTGGCGCTGTCCCACTCGGTGAACGCGGTCTCGGACATGGTGGCCAGGGTAGCCGCGCGGCTGGGTTGTTGCACGCAACCCGTCAGGCGGTCGCGGTCCGCACCCGCGGGTCGCCGACCGCGGCGGGCGCGGGCGTGAACATCGCGACCACCATGCCGACGAGCGCCGCCCCCGCCGCGGCCAGGAAGACCACGGCGAAGGCCGTGCTCGTGGGATGGGTCTCGCCGTCGACGGTCATGACGAGCGCGCTGCTCACCGCCGCGACGACGGCCGTGCACGTCGAGGTGCCGAGCTGGCGCATCAGCGTGTTGAGGCTGTTCGCCGCCGCGGTCTCGGTCTCCGGCACCGCGCGCATGATCAGCAGCGGCAGCGAGGAGTAGGCGAGCGTGGCGCCCACCGAGCCGACCGTGGCGACCCCGATGAGCGCCGGGATCGAGTCGGGCAACAGGGCGAACCCGCCGTTCCCCAGCACAATGAGCGCCATCCCGATGACCAGGGTGGTGCGCGGGCCGCGCACCCGGGACACCCACGCCGACGCGGACGAGAACACCACCATCGCGCCGCCCAGCGGGAGCAGCACCAGGCCCGCGGCGATCAGCGACATCCCGAAGCCGTAGCCGGTCGAGACCGGGGCCTGCAGCACCTGGGTGGCCAGCATGAACGTGGCGAACATGGAGAAGCCGATCATCAGCGTGGCCACGTTCGTCCAGAGCACGGCGGGGCGGGCGGTGACCCGCAGGTCGACCAGCGGGCCGCGCTTGCGCAGCTCGTAGCGCCCCCACAGGGGGAGCAGCAGGGCGGCGCCGGCGAACAGCCCCAGGACGCGGGGGCTCGCCCAGCCCCACTCGGTGCCCTTGGAGACCGCGAGCAGCAGGCAGACCAGCGCGATGCCGAGCCCGAGGGCCCCGACGACGTCGAACCGGCCGCCGGTGCGCACCCGCGACTCCGCCGTGAGCTTCTGGACGAGCACGATCTGCAGCACCCCGATCACGGCGGCACCCGCGAACAGCCAGCGCCAGCTCGCGAACTGGGCCACCAGGCCGGTCAGCGGCAGCCCGATCGCGCCGCCGACGCCGAGCGACGAGCTCATCAGGCCGACGCCGCTGCCCACCTTCTCCGGCGGCAGGACGTCCCGCATCAGGCTCATGCCCAGCGCGATCACGCCGAACGCCGTCCCCTGCAGGGCACGCGCGACCAGCAGCACCATGATGTTCGGTGCCACGGCCCCGAGCGCCGAGCCCAGCACGATCAGCGCCAGCGCCACGACCAGCATCCGGCGCTTGCCGTACATGTCGCCCAGCCTGCCGAGCACCGGCGCGGACACCGCGCCCGCCACCAGCGTCGCGGTGACGAGCCAGGCCGCGGTCGACGGGCTGACCGACATCAGCCGCGGGAACTGCGGCAGCAGCGGCACCACCATCGTCTGGATCAGCGAGACCAGCAGTCCGCACGAGGCGAGCGTCAGGATCGCCACCGTCGGACGGGTCCGCTCGCCGGTCGTGGTGGGCGAGTCGGCGAGGGTGGCGCTCACGGGGTGTGGTCTCCGTCCGATCGGGTGTCCTACTCAGGTGACCACGGGTCGTTGCCATCGGCAAGCGAAAGCGTGTAGCTGCCACGTATCTCACTGGCCCGCGGTGACCGCCAGGACCGTGTCCACCAGGTCGGGGACCCCCGGGTGAGTGGGCGGATCGGGCCAGACCAGGTGGACGGGGAGCGGGGGAGCGTCGGCGACCGGGACGTAGCGGACGCCGGGGAAGCGGTGCAGCTCGGCCGTCGCCTCGGCGGTGACCCCGACGGCCTCGCCGGACGCGATCGCGACCAGCCACTCCGCCGTCGAGCCGACCCGGGTCACCGCGGGCCGGGCGCCCGCGGGCCAGAGCCCCGGGGTCGTGGTGCCGGTGAGCTCGTTGAGCGCGACGGTCCGCTCGGCGAGCTCGGCGAGTGTCACCGACTCCCCCGCGGCGAGCACATCGTTCTCGGGGAGGGCGGCGACCCGGTGCTCGTCCGGCAGCCGCGCCGCGCGGGTGCCGGGCGGTCGCCCCCGCCCCCGCAGGACGGCTCCGCGCACGATGACCGCGTGCGCGAGCCCCGCGCCCAGCCCCGCGTCGGCGGTGTCGTGCTGGACGAGCTCGAGCGGGATCCCCGGGCGCGTCGTCCGCCAGCGGCGCAGCAGCTCCGGGGTCCGCGCGCCCAGCGCCGACCACGCGTACCCGAGCCGCAGCGGTTCGTGGAGCCCCTCGCCGAGGCGGTCGGGGTCCAGCAGCGCGTCGACGGCCTCGACCGCCCGCAGGGCCCGCTCGCGGTACGCCGTGCCCGCCGCGGTGAGGGCGAGATGGTGGGTCGACCGGTCCACGAGCCGGACGCCGAGGTGCCCCTCCAACCGCGCGAGCGTGCGGGACAGCGCGGGCTGCCCGACGCCGAGCGCGGCCGCGGCCCGCGTGATCGTCCCGGCCTCCGCGATGGCCAGGAAGGCGCGGACATGGCGCAGCTCGGCTCTCATGCCGCCGGACCGCGTGCGCGGGTGGTCATGCCTGCGGAGAATAACCACCGGGAGAACGGCATTTCTCGCGGCTCGTGCCGATGCCTAGCGTCGGTGGACGTGTCCTCCCGCGTCGCTCCCGTCGGCCTGCTGCTCACCTCGCAGGTGTCCGTCCAGTTCGGGGCCGCCGTCGCGGCGGCGCTGTTCGACCGCGTGGGCCCCGGCGGGGCGGTGACGCTGCGGCTCGGGCTGTCCGGCGTGGCCCTGCTGCTGGTCTGCAGGCCCCGGCTGCGCGGGCGCACCCGGGCCGACCTGCTCGTCGCGCTCGCCTACGGGCTGGCGCTCGGCGGCATGAACCTGTGCTTCTACGAGGCGATCTCGCGGATCCCGCTCGGAGCGGCCGTGACCCTCGAAGTGCTCGGCCCGCTCACCCTGTCCGTGCTGACCGGGAGGGGGCGGCTGCGGTGGCTGTGGGCGGCGCTCGCGCTCGCCGGCGTCGCGCTGCTCGGGCTCGACGGCGTCGGCGCGCTCCCGCCGGTCGGGGTCCTGTTCGCGCTGGCCGCGGGCGCGCTGTGGGCCTGCTACATCCTGCTCGCCCAGCGGGCGGGCCGGTCCTACGCGCGGCTGGACGGGCTGGCGCTGGGCCTCGGCGTCGCCACCCTGCTCGTCGCGCCCGCCGGGATCGCCTCGGCCGGGGTCGACCTGCTGGACCCGGGGGCACTCGCCCTGGGCGCCGCCGTCGCGCTGTTGTCCTCGCTGCTGCCGTACTCGCTGGAGATGCGGTCGCTGCGCGCGGTGCCCGCGGCGGTGTTCGCGGTCGTGATGAGCCTGTCCCCGGCGATCGCCGCGCTGGCGGGCGCTGTGGTGCTCGGCCAGCCGCTCGGCCCGGTGGGGGCGCTGGCGATCGCGCTGGTCGTGGCGGCGAACGTCGGGGCCGTCGGGCGGGGGCTGCGCACCTCGGGAGAGGATGCGGGGCATGTCCCGGCCGCAGCCACGACCGCACCGCACCCGACTCGCCCCCGACGTCGTCTCCGAGGAGTTCCGCGCGTTCTGGACTGAGCGGCACCTCGGGACGCTGGTCACCCTGCGGCGTGACGGCACCCCGCACGTCGTGCCGGTCGGGGTGACGGTGGACGTCGAGGAGGGCACCGCCCGGGTGATCTGCCGGGGCGGCTCGCAGAAGGCGGTCAACGCCCGCGAGTCCGGCCGCGCCGTCGTCTCGCAGGTGGACGGGGCCCGCTGGTCGACCCTCGAGGGGACCGTCCGGGTGCTCGACGACCCGGAGTCCGTGCGGGACGCCGAGGAGCGCTACGCGAAGCGCTACCGGGTGCCGCGGGAGAACCCGGAGCGCGTGGTCGTGGTGATCACCGTGGACCGGGTGCTGGGTATCCTCTGAGCGGAGCTTGGTCCTGTCGGTTCGCCCGGCGATCCGGCACCCTGGTGGCCGGTCCTCACCGTGGCGGGCCCCCCACCACGACGAGAGGGATCTCCAGTGACCCACGGAGCGGCAGACGACCGGGAGCCCACCCCGGACAACGTCGTGGCCCTGCCCCGTTCGCAGTCCGTCACGCAGCAGGACCTGGCCATCGCCAAGCTCGGCACGAGCCGGATCCAGTCGCCGATGTCCCACCTGCTCGACGCCCGCAACACCACCGAGCACTACGTGGACGAGGACGACCGCGTCCTGCTGGACGACACGATCGCCGGCATCCGGGCCCGCGGCGTCTCGCTCGAGGACCTCCCCGGCCTGGAGCCCTGCGGGCCGCGCCGCAAGATCTACTTCGACCCGTCCAAGACCCGCGTCGGCATCGTCACCTGCGGCGGGCTCTGCCCGGGGCTCAACGACGTCATCGCCGGCCTGGTCCGCACGCTGACCTACCACTACGGGGTCAAGCGGATCGTCGGGTTCCGCAACGGCTACCAGGGCTTCATCTCCTCCTACGGCTACGACGAGGTGGAGCTGACCCCGCAGTACGTCCGGGACATCGCCACGGACGGCGGCACCGTGCTCGGCACCTCGCGCGGCCACCAGGACCCCGAGGAGATCGTCGACTGCCTCGAGCGGATGCACCTGAACATCCTCTTCGTCATCGGCGGGGACGGCTCCATGCGCGGCGCCATGGCCATCGAGCGGATCATCCGCGAGCGCGGGCTGAAGATGGCCGTCGTCGGCGTCCCGAAGACGATCGACAACGACATCCCGTACATCGACCAGAGCTTCGGCTTCCAGACGGCGTTCTCCCGCGCGTCCGAATCGATCCGTGCGGTCACCGTCGAGGCCAAGTCCACGGCGAACGGCATCGGCCTGGTCAAGCTGATGGGCAGGCACTCCGGCTTCATCGCCTGCTACGCCTCGCTCGCCCGGTCGGACGCGGACGTGGTGCTGATCCCCGAGGTGCCCTTCGAGCTCGAGGGCGAGGCGGGCCTGCTCGCGCACCTGCGGCGCCGCGTGGAGCAGCGCGGGCACGCGGTGGTGGTGGTGGCCGAGGGGGCGGGCCAGGAGCTGATGGAGGCGGTCTCGCACACGGACGCCTCGGGCAACAAGCGTTTCGGCGACATCGGCCGGTTCCTGCGCGCGAAGATCGAGGAGGACTTCGCCACGCGCCGGATCGAGACCTCGGTGCGCTACATCGACCCCTCGTACGCGATCCGGTCCGTTCCGGCCAACCCGTACGACAGCGTCTACACCGTCCGGCTGTCCCAGGCGGCCGTGCACGCGGCGATGTCGGGGCGCACGGCGATGGTCGTCGGGCGGGTGCGGCGCCGGTTCGTGCACATCCCGATGGAGCTGGCGGTGAGCAAGCGCAACCAGGTGGACCCGAACGGGGACCTCTGGCAGGCGGTGCTCGAGTCGACGGGGCAGCCGGTGCGGTTCGGCGCGTAACGTCGCCACCGTGCCCGCCCTGCGGTTCCTCGGCCACTCGACCGCCCGCCTGGAGATCGGCGGCCGGGTGGTGCTCACCGATCCCGTGCTGACCCCGCGGGTGTCGGCGCTGCGGCGGATGGTGCCGCCGCTGCGGCCCGCGGACTGGGCGGACGCCGACCTCGTGCTGATCTCGCACCTGCACGGCGACCACCTGCACCTGCCCTCGCTGCGGCTGCTGCGCCCGGAGACCCGGGTCGTGGTGCCACGCGGGGCGGGGGAGTGGGTGCGCCGCAAGGGCGTCCCGCGGGTGTCGGAGCTCGGGATCGGGGACACGCTGGTCGAGGACGGGCTGCGGGTCACCGCGGTGTTCGCCGAGCACTCCGGGCACCGCTGGGGACCCCGGTCCACCCGCGGCCCCCAGGCGCCCGCGCTGGGGCACGTCCTGGAGGCGGACGGGCTGCGGATCTACGCCGCCGGGGACACCGACCTGTTCGACGGCATGGCCTCGCTGGGGGAGCTGGACGTCGCGTTGCTGCCGGTCTGGGGCTGGGGCCCCAGCCTGGGGCCCGGGCACATGGACCCGGAGCGGGCCGCTCGGGCGCTCGAGCTGCTCCGGCCGCGGCTCGCCGTCCCGGTGCACTGGGGGACGCTGGCCGTCGCCGGGTCGACCAGGGCGCCCGCGGGCCACGGGGCGCGGATGCGGGCGCTGCTGCACGACCCGCCGCACCGGTTCGCCGTCGCGGCCGGGCGCCATCGCGTGGACAGCCGGGTGGTGATCGCCCAGCCGGGCCAGGACGTCCCCCTGGACGCGCCGCGCCGCCCGGGTGTGTCCGAGCGCGCCGAGGCCGAGACGGACCGCGGGTGAGCCTCGACTGGTCGGACCCCCAGGCGATCGGCTACCCGCTGCTCTTCGTCGGGGTGCTGCTCGGCTCGATCATCCCGATCGTCCCCACGGGGGCGGTCGTCGGCGCGGCGGCCGCCGTCGCGATGACCACACACCACCTCTCGCTGCCCCTGGTGCTCGTCGTCGCGACCGTCGGCGCGGTCGTCGGGGACCTGGTGACCTACGCGGTGGCCCGGGTCGGTGGCGGGGCGGCGCTGCGGTTCGTCTCGCGCGGGCAGAGCCCCGAACAGCTCGAGAAGGCTCGCGCCCGGTTCACCCGGTACGGCTGGCAGGTCGTGGTGGTCGGCAGGCTGGTGCCCGCGGGCCGGATCCCGACGCTCGTCGCGGCGGGCACCCTCGGCTACTCCTGGCGGCGGATGGTGCCGACGGCCCTCGCCGCCTGCCTGCTCTGGGCGGTCGCCTACGCGCTGCTCGGCATCCTCTCCGGCGGGCTGTTCGACAACCCGCTGGTGGCCTCGTTGGTGGCCGCGGGCCTGGTCCTGGTGGTCGGCGCGGTCTCCGCGGGCATCGCGTCCCTCGTGCGGAGGCGCCGCGCCCGCTCGGCCTCGGCACCGCCCCCCAGCTGCTGATCACCAGGCTCTGGTGCAGGTGGTCGGCCGCTGTATCCTGCGTGCGGGTCTGATGATCACCGGGCGGGCCCGGAGCCCGGCAGGCTGCTGACCGGGTGGCCGCAGCGGCGCGGGAGGTCGGGATGGGCGAGGTGTTCGTGCTGGTGCACGGGGCCCAGCACGGGGGCTGGTGCTGGCGGCGGGTCGCCGACCGGCTCCGCGCGCAGGGCCACACCGTCCACACCCCGACACTCACCGGCCTGGGCGAGCGGGCGCACCTGCTCTCGGCCGAGGTCGGGCTCTCGACGATGGTCCGGGACGTCGTCGGCGTCCTGGAGGCCGAGGAGCTGCGAGACGTCGTGCTCGTCGGGCACAGCTTCGGCGCCCTGCCGGTGCTCGGGGCCGCCGATCTCGCCGCCGACCGGATCCGCCGCATCGTGCTGCTCGACGGGCTGGTGGTCGAGCCGGGCCACCCGGCCTTCGACGCCCTGGCCCCCGACACCGTCGTCCAGCGGGAGGCGGACGCGAGGCGCCGGGGACACGGCATCGCGATCCCGGTCGCGTCCCCGAAGGCCTTCGGCGTGACCGATCCCGAGGACGCCGCCTGGGTCGCCCGCCGCCTCACCCCGCAGCCGCTGCGCAGCTACCGCGAACCCCTGGCCCTCGAGGGTCCGCTCGGCAACGGCCTGCCCGTCGTCTACCTGCACTGCACCGCGCCGGAGTACACCGCGATCGCGGCGGGCCACACCGTCGTCAAGGACGCGGGGTGGGAGTGGCGCGACCTCGCCGCGTCACACGACGCCATGATCACGGCCCCGGACGCGACCACCGAGGCCCTGCTCCGCCCCTGACCACCCGTCATTCGGTGGGGGGTTCGACCTCGCGGCGGAGGATCTTGCCGGTCGGGCCCTTCGGCAGCGCGTCCACCAGCCAGACGTTGCGGGGGTACTTGTAGGCGGCCAGGCGCTGCTTGACGAACGCCTTGAGCTCTTCGGGGTCCGCGTCGGCGTCCGGCTTGAGGGCGACCGCGGCGCCGATCTCCTCGCCGAGGTCGGCGTGCTTGATGCCGATGACGGCGGCTTCGGCGACGGCGGGGTGTTCGTAGAGGGCTTCCTCGACCTCGCGGGGGTAGACGTTGTAGCCGCCGCGGATGATGAGGTCCTTCTTGCGGTCGACGATGGTGTAGTAGCCGTCGGCGTCGCGGGTGGCGATGTCGCCGGTGCGGAACCAGCCGTCGGGGATGGCCTCGGCGGTGGCGTCGGGGCGGTTCCAGTAGCCCTTCATGACGTTCTCGCCGCGGATGGCGATCTCGCCGGGCTCGCCGTCGGGCACGTCCTCGCCGTCGTCGTTCACGACGCGCATCTCGCAGCCGCGGACGGGGAAGCCGATGGTGCCGGGCTTGCGTTCGTGGCCGGGCTGGTTGAACGAGGCCACCGGCGCGGTCTCCGAGAGCCCGTAGCCTTCGAACACCTCGCAGCCGAAGGTGGACTCGAAGGTGCGCAGGATCTCCACGGGCATCGCGGAGCCGCCGGTGATGCAGGTGCGCAGGGACGACATGTCGGCGTTCTTGGCGTCCGGGCTGTGCAGCATGGCGGCGTACATGGTGGGGACGCCCTCGAACACGGTCACCTCGTCCCGGGCCACCACGGTCAGTGCCTTGGCCGGGTCGAACCGCGGGATGAGGGTCAGGGTGGCGCCGGCGCGGACGGCGGCGTTGAGGCCGCAGGTCAGCCCGAAGACGTGGAACAGGGGCAGGCAGCCCATGATCACGTCGTCCGGGCCGATCTCGATCAGCGTCTCCGACGTGGTGGCGGCGTTGGAGGCGAGGTTGTGGTGGGTGAGCTCGGCGCCCTTGGGCTGTCCGGTGGTGCCGGAGGTGTAGAGGATGACGGCGGTGTCGTCCTCGGTGCGCTCGACCGGCTCGGTGACCGGCTCGCCGCCCAGGTCGGTGGGGCCGGTGGCGGGCACGACGATCCCGGTGATCCCGAC
>NZ_BAABGT010000045.1:0-29586 GCF_039541715.1 Pseudonocardia xishanensis | reverse complement strand
GGCACGACGTCGCCGGCGCCGTCCCAGCCGTAGACGACCTTCATGCCGGAGTCGTTGAGGTAGTACTCGACCTCGCGGGCCTTGAGCAGCGGGTTCATCGGGACCACCACGGCCCCGGCGAGCAGCGCGCCGTAGAACAGGATGGGGTAGGCGGGCACGTTGGGCAGCACCAGGCCCACGCGGTCGCCGGGCTCGACGCCGCGCTCGCGCAGGTCACCGGCCACGGCGGCGGCGGAGGAGAGCAGGCCAGCGTAGTCCAGCACGTAGTCGTCCAGCTTGATCGCGGGGTGGTCACCCTGCTTCTGGGCGGTCGCGACCAGGTTCGCGGCCAGGTTCGTCATCGTCGACTCCACGGGATCTCGGATCTGTGACGGCGATCCTATGACCCACGGGTAACTTCGCGCACCGCTAGATTCCTCTCATGTCGCCGCCCCCGCTGGAGATCGTCGTGGGTGGCCGGAGCCTGCCGGTGCCCACGGGGCGTCCGTTCGTGATCGGCCGGGGGCCGGAGGCCGACCTGGACGTCGGGCACCCGCGCGCGTCGCGGCGGCACGTCGTGGTCGAGCTGACCGCCCAGGGTTGGCTGCTCACGGACGCCTCCCGCAACGGGACCTGGGTGGACGGCCGCCGGGTCAGCTCGCTGCCGCTGGCGGGCCCGGTCCGCGTGCGGCTCGGCGACACCGACGACTCCGCCGTCGTCGAGGTGCGGCCCGCGCCGCACACCCCGACCGCCTCGGCGCAGGTCCCGGCCCCCGCCGCTCCGGTGGCCGGGTCCGCGGGCTCCCCCTCTGTTCCGGTGGTCGGGTCCGCGGGCTCCCCCTCTGTTCCGGTGGTCGGGTCCGCAGGCTCCCCCTCCGACGTCCTCACTCGACAGGGAGGGGAGACCTCCGTCCGGCACGTCGTCGCGAGCAGGCTGACGGTCGGTCGGCTCCCGGACAACGACGTCGTGCTGGACGACCTGCTCGTCTCCCGCCGCCACGCCGAGCTGCACCGCACGGGCGCGAGCTGGCGGATCGTGGACCTGGGCAGCGGCAACGGCACGTTCGTCAACGGCGCCCGGGTACAGGACGCGGAGATCGGCCCGCGGGACGTCATCGGCATCGGCCACGCGCTGCTGCAGCTGCACGGGGACCGGCTCGTCTCCGCGGAGGACACCGGAGACGTCGGGTTCACCGTGCAGGGCGCCTCGGTCACCACCGACTCGGGGAGGACCCTGCTCCGGGACGTGTCGTTCGCGCTGCCCGGCCGCAGCCTGCTCGCCGTCGTCGGGCCGAGCGGCGCGGGCAAGTCCACCCTGCTCAACGCGCTGACCGGCGCCCGTCCGGCGGACGTCGGGGAGGTCCGGTACGCGGGCCGCGACCTCTACGCCGAGTACGACGAGCTGCGGCACCGGATCGGCCTCGTCCCGCAGGACGACGTGCTGCACCCGCAGCTCACGGTCCGCCGCGCGCTGCGCTACGCCGCCCGGTTGCGGTTCCCGGCGGACGTCCCGGAGGCGGACCGGGAGCGCCGGATCGACGAGGTGCTCGGGGAGCTGACCCTCGTCCAGCAGGCCGACCAGCGGATCGACACGCTCTCGGGCGGGCAGCGCAAGCGCACCTCGGTCGCGTTGGAGCTGCTCACCAAGCCGTCGCTGCTGTTCCTCGACGAGCCCACCTCCGGCCTCGATCCCGGCCTGGACAAGTCCGTCATGCAGACGCTGCGGGGTCTGGCGGACGGCGGCCGCACCGTCGTCGTCGTCACGCACTCGGTGCTCAACCTGGACCTCTGCGACCGGCTGCTGGTCCTGGCCCCCGGCGGACACGTGGCCTACTTCGGACCGCCGCGGGAGGCGTTGGAGTACTTCCGCACCCCGGACTACGCCGAGATGTTCCAGCTGCTCGAACGCGTGCCCGGGGAGCAGCTCGCGCAGGGGTACCGGGGCTCCCGCCAGCACGTGCGGTACGTGGCGCAGCCGACGATGGGGATGCCGCGGATCGCCGAGCGCGCCGCGCCCACCGCCGCGAAGCGCCAGCAGGGCTTCGGCACGCAGCTGTCCGTGCTGTGCCGCCGCTACCTGGCGGTGATCGCCGCGGACCGGCAGTACGCGCTGTTCCTACTCGGGCTGCCGCTGGTGCTGGCCGCGTTGGCGAGACTCGTGCCCGGGGACTCCGGGCTCAGTACGAGCGAGGCGCTGCGGCTCAAGGAGTTCCAACCCAGCCAGCTGATGCTCGTGCTCATCCTCGGTGGCGCGCTGATGGGCGTCGCGGCGTCCATCCGCGAGCTGGTCAAGGAGCGGCCGGTCTACGTGCGGGAGCGTGCGATCGGCCTCTCGCTGCCCGCCTACCTGATCTCGAAACTGCTGGTCCTGGGCCTGATCACGGGGGTGCAGGCGGCCGTCTTCACGCTGTTGGCGCTGGTGGGGCGCCGGACCCCGGACTCGGCCGTGCTGGTGGGGTCCGGGCTGCTGGAGGTGCTGCTCGCCGTCGTCGGGGTCACGGTCGTGACGATGCTGCTCGGCCTCGTCGTCTCCGCCGCGATCGGCAACGCCGACCGGGGCATGCCGCTGCTCGTCCTGGTGCTGATGGTCGAGCTGGTGGTCTCCGGCGGCCTGTTCCCGGTGTTCGACCGGCCGGGGCTCGAGCAGCTGGCGTGGCTGGTGCCGTCGCGGTGGGCGTTCGCGATGGGCGCGGTGACCGCCGACCTGAACCTCACCGCCCGGGACGGACCCGATCCACTGTGGACCCACGACGCCGCGCACTGGCTGCTCGGCGCGGGGGTGCTGCTGGGCATGGCGGTGGTCCTGGTGATCGTGGCCGGGCTCGTCCTGCGGCGCCTGGACCCCGTGCGCCGCCGCCGCCCGTGAGCGCCGAGTGGGTGCGGTAGCGGTGCCCACCACGCCCGACGATGGTGGTGGTAGCACCGGGGATTCGCGGCTCGACGAGTCCTAGCGTCCTTCCCACACGACGAGGGAAGGACATCCGATGCTGTGGATCGGGATCATCCTGCTGCTGGCCGCAGGGGGCTGTCTGTGGGGCGCTGCCCGGACGCAGCGCAAGGTGCACGCCATGATGGCCGCGGAGACGCTGACGGTGCCCCAACTGCTGGAGCTGCAGCGCATCTCCACCGAGCTGGTCGGGCCCGGGCAGTTCCGGAAGGTGTGCGAGGTCGTCGGGGAGACGGTCCCGGCGCCGGTCGGGATGCTGCGCTCGGAGCTCACCGGGATCGACTGCGTGTGGCACTCCGCCCGCGTCCAGCGCCGCTACAAGCACTACGACCGGGACAACGACGGCGACACCCGCGTGACCACCCGCACGGAGACGGTCTCGGAGCAGACCTCGCCGCACGGCTGGGCGCTGCTGCGGGACGGGCACACCATCGGCGTCGACCACGGCGGCCGCAGGCCGGACGGCGCGGAGCAGGTCCTGGACCGCTTCGAGCAGGCCCACGAACCCGCCCGAGCCGGTGTCGCGGGTGTGATCGGCGCGCTGATGGGCGGGGACCGCGACGAGACCATCGGCTACCAGCACACCGAGTGGGTGCTGCGGCCCGGCACGCGGATGTACGTCCTCGGCGAGGTCGACGACCGCGACGGCCCCCTGGTCATCCGCCCGCCGCGCGACCCCAGGACCCCCTTCGTCCTCTCCACGAGGACCGAGGAGCAGCTCACCGACTCCTCGCGCAAGGGCCAGCGGATCTGGGCGTGGGCGGGCGCCGCGGCAGCCGCGATCGGCGTGGCGCTGATCGTCCTGTCCATCCTCTTCTGACGCATCGCCGCTCCCGGGCCGCCCGAGTGGCGTGGGGAGCGGGGTTAGGGTCGGGTCGTGATCGAAGACGACAGGCCCTCCGGGCCGCTGGCCGGGGTGCTCGTCGCCGACTTCTCCCGAGTGCTCGCGGGGCCCTACGCCACGATGCTGCTCGGCGACCTCGGCGCCACGGTGATCAAGGTGGAGGGGCCGGGCGGGGACGACACCCGCACCTGGCAGCCGCCGACCGTCGAGCGTCCCGATGGCCCCGAGGCCACGTACTACCTCTCGATCAACCGCAACAAGCGGTCGGTGGTCCTCGACCTCAAGGATCCGGACGACCGCGCCGCCGCCCGGGAGCTCGCCGCCCGCGCCGACGTGCTCATCGAGAACTTCATGCCCGGGTCGACGGCGAAGTGGGGGCTGGACGAGCCGACCGTCCGCGCGGCCAACGAGCGGGTCGTCTACTGCTCGATCAGCGGGTTCGGGGACGAGGGCGGGGCGAAGCTGGGCGGCTACGACCTGCTCGTGCAGGCCACGTCCGGGCTGATGAGCCTCACCGGCGGCGCCGACGGCGAGCCGTACCGCGCCGGGGTGGCGGTGTTCGACGTGATCACCGGTCTGCACGCGGCCCTGGCGATCGTGGCCGCGCTGCGCCACCGCGACCTGACGGGCGAGGGCCAGCACGTGAAGACGAACCTGCTGTCCGCGGCACTGTCCAGCCTGGTGAACCAGACCTCGGCCTTCGTGGCGGGCGGGGTCGTCCCGAAGCGGATGGGCAACGCCCACCTCTCGCTGTTCCCCTACGAGCCGCTGCCCACCAAGGACGGCGAGCTCATCGTGATCGCGGCCAACGACCACCAGTTCCGCAGGCTCTGTGGCGCGCTCGGGGCCCCCGAGCTGCTCACCGACCCCCGCTTCGGGTCCATGGTCGACCGCACCCGCCACCGCGAGGAGCTCCGTCCGCTGCTGCTGGAGAAGCTCGCGGTGCGAGACGCCCAGGAGTGGTTCGAGGTGCTCAGCGCGGCGGGCGTGCCGTGCGGGCCGATCAACACCATCGACCAGGGGATCGCGCTGGCCGAGAGCCTCGGGCTGGAGCCGGTGGTGCACCCGGGCGGCGGGGTCGGGACGGTCCGCAACCCGGTCGACTACTCACGGACCCCGCCGGACTACCGCCGGACCCCGCCCGCCCTCGGCGCCGACACCGACGCCGTCAGGAAGTGGTTGCAGACCGGGCGGTGAGGGGGTGCCGCCCGGCCCGCGGTCCTAGTTCCCGCCGCGACTGAAGGGGTTCAGCCCGCCGAAGGGGCTCTGCTGTTGCTGCTGCGGCGTGCTCTGGGTGGTGCCGCCGCTGCTGGTCGTGGCGCCGGTGTCCGGCGTGCTGCCCAGCGTGACGTCGACGGTGCGGCCCGACTGCAGGGTCAGCGAGACCTTGTCGCCGGGGGCGTAGGAGCCGACCCGGGCGATCAGGTCGGAGAAGTCGCTGACGGTGGCGCTGCCGACCTTGGTCACGACGTCTCCCGCCTGCAACCCGGCCGCCGCGGCCGGACCACCGGCCGTGACCTGCTCGATCGTCGCGCCGTTCGCGGCGGTCGTCGGGCCGCCGGTGGAGCCCTGCACCCCGAGCACGGGCTTGGTGGCCTGCCCGGTGTCCATGATCTCCTGCGCGACCCGGCGGGCCTGGTCGACCGGGATGGCGAAGCCGAGGCCGACGGAGCCGGAGCTCTGGCCCGCGGTGGCGATCGCCGAGTTGATGCCGACGACCTGACCGTCGAGGTTCACCAGCGGGCCGCCCGAGTTGCCCTGGTTGATCGGGGCGTCCGTCTGCAGCCCGTTGTAGACGACGCCGGTGCCGTTGTCGCCCTCCACGGCCACGGTCCGGTTGAGCGCGGACACGATGCCGGTGGTCACGGTGCCGGTCAGCCCCTGCGGCGAGCCGATCGCCACCACCTGCTGGCCGACCTGCACACCCGAGGTCTGGCCCAGCGTGGCGGCGGTCAGCCCGGAGGCGTTGTCCAGCTTGATCACGGCGAGGTCGTAGCTCGGCGAGGTGCCGACGACGGTCGCGCTGTGGGTCGTGCCGTCCGACAGGGTGACCTGGATCGGTCCGGTGGAGCCCGCGACGACGTGGTTGTTGGTCAGCACGTCCCCGTCGGAGGTGAGGATCACTCCCGAGCCCTCGGCGGAGCCCTGCGCCAGGGTGACCCGGATGTCGACCGTGCTCGGGGTGGCCTTGGCGGCCGCGGCCGCCACACTGCCGTCGACCGGGGCGGAGGCGGAGCTGTTCGACGCGGGCTGCCCGGTCAGCGTGCTCCCGCTCGACGACGAGCTCGACGACCCGCCGTCCAGCAGCGCGTACGCGCCGCCGAAGCCGGCTCCGCCGCCCACGAGCCCGGCGATCAGCGCCGCGGCCACGATCCCGACCATGGGCCGGGAGGGCTTGCGGGGCCTGTCGCCCTCGAGGAGCGCGGTGCCGCCGCCGTTCGGGGGGTCGGTGGGGGCGCCCGCGCCGGGGAGGCCGGGGGCGCCGTAGGTGGGCGTCGAGCCGGCGTAGGGCCCGTAGGCCGGGCTGCCGTAGGGGCGGCCCTGGTCGGCACCTCCGCCGTGCTGGGCGTACCCGGGGGTGCCGTAGACGGAGCCGCGCCCGTAGGCGTACGGGGACCCTGCGCGGTCCTCACCGGGACGGGCGTAGGGATCGGTCGGGTGCTGAGCCCCGTCGGTGCCGGGGCTCAGGGTGGTCTGCTGGGTGGGGGAGTCCCCGGCGGTGGTGGCGGCGCTGGTCTGGTCGTGCGCAACGTCCCCATCGGGCCGGGTCTGACCCCGCTGCTCGTCGGTCATGCCACTGACTGTGGGCCCCGAAGCTGAGACTTCCCTGTGGTGGCCCTGGGAATGTGCCCGTGGAAACGCGAAGACCGCCGGACCGGCTCCGCCCGCCGGGGGCGGGCGGAGCCGGTCGCGCAGGTCAGAGCAGCTCGATGACGGTGGCGTTGGCGGTGCCGCCGCCCTCGCACATCGTCTGCAGGCCGTACCGGATGCCCTTGTCCCGCATGTGGTGCACCAGCCGGGTCATCAGGATCGTGCCCGAGGCCCCCAGCGGGTGCCCGACGGCGATCGCTCCGCCGAGTGGGTTCAGCGCGGCCTCGTCCGCCCCCAGCTCGGCCAGCCAGGCCAGCGGCACGGGCGCGAAGGCCTCGTTGACCTCGAACGCGCCGATGTCCGAGATCGACAGCCCGGAGCGCTTGAGCAGCTTCCGGGTGGCCGGGATCGGGCCCGTGAGCATCATCAGCGGGTCCGCGCCCGAGACCGCGCCGGAGTGGTAGCGCGCGATCGGGGTCAGCCCCAGCTCCCTCGCCCGCTCCGGGGTGGTGATCAGCACCGCGGAGGCGCCGTCGGAGATCTGGGAGGCGTTGCCCGCGTGGATCACCCCGTCCTCGCGGAAGGAGGGCTTGAGCGTGGCCAGGGTCTCCGGGCTGGTGCCGCGGCGCAGGCCCTCGTCCGCGACGAAGTCCTCCTTGCCGGGGATCCGGACGAGCTGCCCGTCGAACGCGCCGGAGTCGATCGCGGCCGCGGCGAGCTCGTGCGAGCGGGAGGAGTACTCGTCCAGCCTGCGGCGGTCGAAGCCCCACCTGGCGGCGATCCGCTCGGCGCCGATGCCCTGGTTGAAGTCCTGGTTCGGGAACTCGCCGCTCTCCAGGTCGGCCGCGTACCGCTCGCGGGCCAGCGACCCGAACGGGCGACCGAGGTCGCGGCCCGCACCGAGCGGGACGCGGGACATGGACTCGACGCCGCCCGCCACGACGACGTCGTACTGGCCCGCCAGCACCATGCCCGCGGCGAAGTCGAAGGCCGACTGGCTCGACCCGCAGGCGCGGTTCAGCGTGATGCCGGGGACGGTCTCGGGCCAGCCCGCGGCGAGCACGGCGTACCGGCCGATCTGCGCGGCCTGGTCACCGACCTGGTTCACGCAGCCCCAGACGACGTCGTCGACGA
Source organism: Pseudonocardia xishanensis (assembly GCF_039541715.1). Classification (NCBI taxonomy): domain Bacteria; kingdom Bacillati; phylum Actinomycetota; class Actinomycetes; order Pseudonocardiales; family Pseudonocardiaceae; genus Pseudonocardia; species Pseudonocardia xishanensis. The sequence continues at coordinate 21,871 of NZ_BAABGT010000045.1, read as the reverse complement.
CCTCGGGGTCGATCCCGGTGCGCCGCTGCAGGTCCTGCAGGACGCGCCCCGCGAGGTCGGCGGGGTGGATGTTGGACAGGGTGCCGTTCCGCTTCCCGATGGGAGTGCGAACGGCGTCGACGATGACGGCCTCGGGCATGGGTCCTCCGGTGGTGAGGGTTTCTGAACGAACGTACGACATGGACGGCGACGAGAGGACTGAACTCGCTGCCGGCGTGAAGCGGCTCACCCTCTGGCTGCGAACTGGATCGATGAGGTAGAGTCCTGCCCAGCGAAGGGGAGTAGCTCTCAACATCGCGGTCGACATACTGGTGCCCCCGGGTGCCCGGCCCCGGGGCCTGCAGCAGCAGGCGAGCGAGACCTTCGATCCGGCAGTGTTCCGGATCGAAGTGGCCCCGTACCCCGCTTCGGTCCGGCCCGAGATCGAGGGGTTGGAATCCGATGAACGGCGTCCTCAGCGCCTTCCTGATCAGCTTCGGTGTGATCTTCGTGGCCGAGCTGGGCGACAAGTCCCAGCTCATGGCGCTCACGTTCGCCACCCGCTACCGCACCTGGCCGGTCCTGATCGGCATCACCATCTCGACGTCGGTGGTGCACCTGGTGTCCGTGGCCGTCGGGTTCGGTCTGGGGGCCACCATCCCCACCGGCTGGATCGCGCTCGTCGCCGCGATCGCCTTCTTCGGTTTCGGCGCTTGGACGCTGCGCGGGGACTCGCTCAGCGAGGATGAGCAGCAGAGGGCGAACCGGACCACCCGGTCCGCGCTGGTGGCCGTCACGGTCTCGTTCTTCCTGGCCGAGCTGGGCGACAAGACCATGCTCGCCACCATCACCCTCGCCACCCAGCACGGCTGGTTCGGCGTCTGGCTGGGCTCCACGGTCGGCATGGTGGCGGCGGACGCGCTCGCGATCGTCATCGGCCGCCAGCTGGGCAAGCGGCTGCCGGAGCGGACGATCCGCTACGGCGCGGCCGTCGGGTTCGTCGTGTTCGGCGCGGTCCTGCTGGTCGAGGCGCTGGCCGAGCTCACCGGGCGCAGCGGCTGGGAGGTGGTCACCGAGTCGCTGGACCACCACACCGGCGCGTGGATCGCCGCGGGCCTCGGGCTGGTCACCGCGGTCGTCATCGGGCTCAGCAGGCGGTGGGCCCGGGCCGGGGCGCGGCGCTCGTCGATGCGCACCGGGGTCGGCAGCCCGGCCTGGTGGTCGCAGGTCCTCGTCGGGCTGGGGCTGCTGCTGGGGCTGGTCGCGCCCGTGCTCGTGGGCTTCGACGTGATCGAGCCGATCTCGTGGTTCAGCTCGCCCGGGTGGATCGTCACCGGGGCCGGGGTGCTGCTGCTCGGGCTCGCTCTCGTGCTCGCGGCGCTGGTGCAGATCGGCTCGGCCCGCCGCAAGGGCGGTCGGGGCCTGTCGCTGACCAGCCACGGGCTCTACGCCCGGGTCCGCAACCCCGCCTTCACCGGCATGGTCGTGGCCACGGCGGGGGCCCTGGTCATGGCGCCCACCGCGATCGGCGTGCTGGCCACGGTGCTGATCGTGGTCGCGGTGCAGATCCAGACCCGCGCGGTGCGCGAGCCCGGCCTGAGCCAGGCGCTCGGCGAGGAGTACGCGGCCTACGTGTCCCGCACCGGCCGCTTCCTCCCGCGGCTGCGCGCCCCCCACCCGGAGCGCACCCGCACGGACGCCTGACCGGAGGGGCCCTGTCGCCGCGGCGACAGGGCCCCTCGGGTCGGTCAGGAGTACCAGGTGGGCTCGGGGAGCTCGTCCTTCAGCAGGCTCGCCCCCACCTCGCGGCGCTTGTAGGCCACCGGGTCGTGCAGGGTGTGGGTGCGGACGTTGCGCCAGAAGCGGTCGAAGCCCAGCTCCGTCGTCGTCGCGCGGGCGCCGAGGCCCTCGAACACCCGGCTGGTGACCTCCAGCGCGACCTCCGTGGCGCGCGCCTTGACGGCCGCGACCCGGACCTCGTGCGCGCCGCGCTGTTCCGGAGTGACGTCCCAGGCGCCGCGGTGGATGACCAGGCCCTCCTCGGCGACGGCGTCGGCCAGCGCCTCGACGGCCCACAGCTTGGACTGCAGGTCGCCGTAGAGGTCCAGCTGGTAGGGCTCGTCGACCGCGCGCTCCTGCCCGCCGTGCAGCCACGGGCGGGTCCTCGTGCGGGTGTACGCCGCGCCCTCCTCCAGGGCGCCGCGCGCGATCCCCAGGTAGAAGCTCACGAACACCAGCTGGATGGTCGGCACGTTGAGCGTGTTGTAGACCCGCGGCTCGAAGGCCTTGTCGCGGAAGCCCGCCGCGGCCTCCCACGGCACCGCGACCTCGGAGATCGTGACGCTGCCGCTCTCGGTGAGCCGCTGGCCGATGTTGTCCCAGTCGTCGTGGAACGTGATCCCCGGCTGCTCACTCGGCACGATCGCGAAGACGTGGGTGTCGGTGCCCTCGAGCACGCCCTCCAGCACCGTCACGTCCGAGACCCTGCTGCCGGTGGAGAAGGACTTCCGTCCGTTGTAGACGATGTGGTCCCCGGCGTCGCGGATCACCACGTCCGCGTCCCGCGGGTTGACCGCGCCGCCGAAGAACCAGCGGTTGCGGGTGGCGTCCGCCTCGACGGCCTCGATCTGCTCGCGGGTGCCGACCAGCCGGGCCGCCCAGAACCAGAGCAGGTGGTAGCCGAGCAGCTGGCCGATCGAGCCGTCGCCCGCGGCGACCTCGCGGATCACCCGGTAGGCGAGCGGCCACTCCCGGCCCCCGCCGCCGTGCTCGGTCGGGCCGAGCAGGGTGACGAGCCCGGCCTCCTTGAGCAGCGCCACCTCCGCGTAGGGGGTCTCGCCCGCCCGGTCGCGGGCGGCGGCGCCCTCGGCGAGGATCGCGCGGACCTCGCGGGCGCGGGCCAGCCACTCGTCGGGGGTGGTGGGGGTGGTGGTGAAGCGCGTGGACGGGCGGTTCTCGAGCGTGGTCATGATCTGTCCTTTGTGGAGGGAAAGGGCGCAGCCCACCCGGCCGCGGGGCGCGAAGGGCGTCGGGCGGTCGGGAGCGACACCGGCGGCCCGAGCGAGCGGGCGTCCGGCGCGGCCGGGAGGGTGCGGAGGTGTGTGCGGGGTGTGCGGGGTGTGCGCGCGCACGTTTCGTGCCGTCAGCGCGGCATGATCACCGAACACGTGCTCAGAGCGCGGTCGGCACAGCGCTGAGAGCACGGAACCAGCGATCGTGGAACGCGGTGGCTCGTGATCGTCGAGAATGTGCCATCAGCGCGGTCGCCGCCACGCTGAGCGCACTTCTTCAGCGATCAAGCAGCGCTGTGAGCACGAAACGTGTCAGCAGGAAGAGCACGGACAGGCCTGACTCACCGCGCGGGCCAGGTCGATGTGGCGGCGTTTCGTCAGCAGGAGCACCTCAGGAACCCGCGACCAGAGCGGGCTCGCGCTCGGCGAGCTGCGCCTCCTTCTCGCGGATGATCGGCAGCACCTTCTCGCCGAAGTACTCGATCTCCTCCTGGAAGTGCAGGAAGCCCAGTAGCAGCAGGTCCGCCCCGCGGCGCTTGTACTCGATCGCGCGGTCCGCGATCTGCTCCGGGGTGCCGATGAGCCGGGTGCGGAAGCCGTCGTTGTACTGGACGAGGTCCTCGAAGGACGAGTCCGCCCACATGCCGCGCTTGTCGCCGGTGGAGGAGCCCGCCTGCCGGACGGCATCGCGGAATCCCTCGACGGCGGGTCGGTTGGCCTTGGCGATGATCTCGCGGAGCTGCTCGCGGGCCTCGCGCTCGGTGTCCCGGGCGATCGCGAACCCGTTGAGCCCGAACCGGACCGCACCGAGCCTGCCCGCCTCCCGGGCGTGCCCGCGGACCTCGGCGACCTGCTCGGAGAAGCCGTCGTAGTCCTTGCCGTTGGAGAAGTACCAGTCCGACACCCGGCCGCCGTTGCGGCGGGCGGCCGTGGAGTTGCCGCCCTGGAAGATCTCCGGGTGCGGGCGGCCCGGCACCTCGACCGGCTTGGGCTTGAGGTCGAAGTCGTGGATCCGGTAGAAGTCCCCGCGCAGCTCGGCGTGGTCGGAGGTCCAGATCGCGCGCAGCGCGCGGATGAACTCCTCGGAGCGGCGGTAGCGCTCGTCGTGTTCCAGCCACGGCTCGCCGAGCGCGGTGAACTCGTCTTTGAACCAGCCGGAGACGACGTTCACCGCGGCCCGCCCGCCGGAGAGGTGGTCCGCCGTGGCGACCCACTTCGCCAGCACGCCCGGGTGCCAGAGTCCCGGGTGGACGGCGGCGATCACGCGCAGCTTCTCGGTGGCCAGCAGCAGGGCCAGGGAGAACGACGTGGACTCGTGCTGGTGGTCGGCGCCGTAGGACGCCATGTACCGGACCTGGGACAGCGCGTACTCGAACCCGACGCGTTCGGCGGTCCGGGCGAGCGTGCGGTTGTAGTCGATGCCCCAGTCGGTGCGTTGCTCGATGGTGCTGGTGACGAGCCCGCCGGAGACGTTGGGTACCCAGTAGGCGAACTTCAGGGGGGTGGTCACGAGGACTCCTGGGAGAGGTGTCGGAACGCGGACGGCGTTCAGCGACAGGCGCAGGAGGTCACCGTGCGGTGGTCGACGTGCCTGCGGCGCGTCAACGGGTAGGTGGCCACGCCCACGACCACACCAGAGGGGCCCGCATGCGGTCAAACCGCCTCCCACATGCCGAACCGGTCCGGACATCTGGGCCGTTCGGCGGAACCCGGCGCCACGCGGTGGGACGCCGAAATGCCCAGCCCGCCGCAGGCGTTCGGCTGGACATGACGACCACGGAGAACACCCTGCAGCAGGACTGGGCCACCTGGCACGAGACCCGCGAGGACGACCTCCGTGCCCCACACGGCTGGCTGAGCCTCACCGCGCTGGAGTGGGTCACCGAGGAGTCGCGGACCGTCGAGGGCCTGCCCGGGACCTGGCGGGCGACCGGGGACGGCGGCGTCGAGCTGACCGCGGAGGCGGCGGACGGGCTGGTCGTCGGGGGCGCGACCGTCGACGGGACGGTCCGGCTCGAGCCGGTGGACGGCAAGCCCGGCGAGCTCGTGACCGTCGGCGACCGGGTGGTCGAGATCGCCCGCCGCACCGACTCCTACGCCCTGCGCGTGCGGGACCCGCAGGCGCCGACCCGTACCGCGTTCGCCGGTGTGCCGAGCTTCCCGGTGGACGAGCACTGGGTGGTCGAGGCGCGGTTCACCCCGTACCCGGAGCCGCGGCGGATCACCGTCGACGCGGTGGTCGACGGGCTCCACCACTTCCCGACGGCCGTCGGCACCGTGCGCTTCCCCCTCGACGGCGCCGAGCACGAGCTGGTCGCCCTCGCGGGCCAGGGCGGTCTGACGCTGCACTTCCGGGACGCCACCTCGGGCGGCACCACCTACGGCGGCGGCCGGATCCTGCGCGCACCGGAGCCCGTGGGGGACACGCTGACCGTGGACTTCAACCGCACGGTCAACCTGCCCTGCGCCTTCACCGCGTTCGCGACCTGCCCGCTGCCGCCCGCCGGGAACACCCTCGCCGTGGCCGTCGAGGCGGGGGAGAAGCTGCCCGCCTGACGCCGGCCGTCACCGGCAGGCGATCCCGGCCAGCAGCCAGCCCAGTCCCGCGGTGAAGGCGGCGCGGGACTCCGCGGCGTCCCCGCCCACCGTGGCGAAGGACGCCGAGCCGATCGCGTGCACGATCAGGTTCACGCGGGCGGGCGGGACGGTGCGCGCGGGCACCCCCGCCCGCACCATCAGCCCGTCCATGGTGACGCCGAGCCGCTGTGCGTTGGCCCCGCGCGCCCCGCGCCGGGCGAAGTACAGGGGCACCAGGTCCGGCGCGGCGACCAGCACGTCGTAGGTCGAGGTCATCAGCGCCGCCACCGCGGCCAGCGGGTCGGGGCTGTCCGCGGGCGGCTCCGTGACGTGTCCGAGATGGTCGTCCAGCAGGGCGTCGACCAGCTCGTCCTTGCCGGGGACGTGGCTGTAGAGGGCGTTCGGCGCCACGCCGAGCCTGCGGGCGAGCGCCCGCATGGTCAGCCCGCGCAGCCCGACCTCCGCCAGCACCTCGCGCGCGCCCTCCAGCACCGCCGCGCGGCTGAGCCCCGCGCGCTCCCCGGGTCCTCGTGCCACTTGTGAACTGTACCATGTCCAATTAAGCTGGACAGTGTCCAGTTCTCGAGGAGGCCTCGCATGACCGTCACCGGAACCGCCGCCGGAGTCCCGTTCCTCGCCGTCCCGCCCGCGGGGGACCGCGCCACCGCACCCGTGGTCGTCGCCTGGCACCTGCTGAGCCCGCCGTGCACCCCGGAGGCGTTCGCCGCGGCGATCCCGCTCGCGGGGCTCGACGCCTGGCGGATCTACGTGGGCCTGCCGCTGTCCGGCGCCCGGCTGCCCCAGGGCGGGTACGACGAGGTGATGCGGCTCGGGTACGTCGACGCCGTCCGGCACCTGCAGTACCCGATCCCGCACGGCGCGGCGGCGGAGTTCCCGGCCGCGTTCGCGGCGCTGCGCGCACAGCTCGGGTTCGGCGCGGACGTCCCGGTCGGGCTGGTCGGTGGCTCGGCGGGCTCGGCGGCGGCGCTCCTTGCGCTGGTGAACGGGGCGGGGCCGCGGGTCTCGGCGGTGGTGGCGCTGAGCCCGATCACGCGGCTCGAGGCGGCGACGGACGCGACCGGGCGGGTGTTCGGCGTCGAGTACCCGTGGGACGCGGAGACCCGGGGCCTGGTCGCCGAGCTGGACTTCGTCGCCCGTGCGGCGGAGGTCGCGGCGAGCGGGGCGGCCCTGCGGCTGGTCGTCGGTGCGGAGGACGACGCCGAGGGCTTCGTGCGGCCCGCGCAGGAGCTGGCGAAGGCGGTGCCCGGCGCGGACCTCGTCGTCCTCGAGGGGCTGGGCCACGACCTCGCCGAGGCCCCCGGCGTCGAGCCCGCGCCGCAGACCGCGGGCGCGGCGCGGGTGGACGCGCTCGCGGTGGAGTGGCTGCGGGAGCACCTGTCCTGATGGGGCCTCGCGCTCACCGCCCACGTCGACGGCATCGCGTCCCGTCCGTCCGGTTGATCCCGCCCCGCAATGGGACGCACACGCGGTGGGAACGCCGGTGACGTTGCGCGTTCCTACCGTTCCCCCATGAGTGTGACCGAGATCCGCGAGGGCACCTACGGCGGCAAGGTCGTGGCGGTCGAGCCCGGCGGCGCCGAGTTCGTGCCGGCGGACGAGCGGCACGGCAGGCCGCTGGCGCTGCTGTGGACCTGGACCTCGCCGAACATGGAGTTCGCGACGATCTTCGTCGGCGTGATCTCGGTGCTCTACTTCGAGCAGACCTTCGGCCAGGCCGTCGCCGCGATCGTCGTGGGCACCGGGCTCGGCTCGGTCACGCACGGCGTCCTGTCCAGCCGCGGCCCGCGCACCGGCGTGCCGCAGATGGTGCTGTCCCGGATCGCCTTCGGGTTCCGCGGCAACGCCCTGCCCGCCGGGCTGAACGCGGTGATCGCCGGCATCGGCTGGTTCGCGGTGAACAGCGTCTCCGGGGCGCTGGCGCTCACCGTCCTCACCGCCATGCCCGCCTGGCTGTCCCTGCTGATCATCGTGGTGGTGCAGGTCGGGGTCGCGTTCTTCGGGCACAACCTGGTGCACGTCTTCGAGCGCTGCGTGCTCCCGCTGCTGGTCGTCGCGTTCCTGCTGGCCACCGTGTTCACCTTCGCCGCGGCCACACCCGGTGCGGTCGCGGACAACGCGGGCGGGGTCGGCGGGTTCCTGCTGACGGTCGGGGCCTCGTTCGGCTACGCGGCGGGCTGGAACCCCTACGCCACCGACTACACCCGCTACCTGCCGACGAGCACCTCGCCGCGGGCCACCGGGATCTTCGCGGGCCTCGGGATCTTCGTGTCCTGCACGCTGCTGGAGATCGTCGGCGCGGCGTCCGCGACGATCGCCACGACTGAGGAGAACCCCACCGCCGCCTTCACCTCGCACCTGCCCGGCTTCGTCGCGGGGCTGACCCTGCTGGCGATCGCCGTCGGCGCGGTGTCCGCGAACGTGATCAACGTGTACTCGGGCTCGATGAGCTTCCTGGCGCTCGGTGTGGAACTGCCGCTGAACCTGCGGCGGGCCATCGTCGCGGGGGCGTTCGGGGTGCTCGGGTTCGTGCTCGCCCTGTTCGGCCTGTCCGACGCCGGCCACGCCTACGAGTCGTTCCTGCTGATCATCGCGTACTGGATCGGCCCGTGGCTCGGCGTCTACCTCACCGACTGGTTCCTGCGCCGTCGTGTGCCGGACGCCGAGCTCGCCCCGCTGCTCTACGACAGGCACTACACGCCGTGGGGCGGCGCGGTCGCCATGGGCGTCGGGATGGTCGTGTCCATCGTGCTGTTCTGCAACCAGTCGATGTACGTCGGCGTGGTGCCCAGCGTCCTGCCGGGCATCGGCGACCTCACATTCGAGGTCGGCTTCGTCCTCTCCGCCGTCCTCCACGCCCTGTTCAGCCGCCGGGCCCGGGCGGTCCTCCCGACCGGCTGAGGCGCCGCTTCCGCGTCGTTCGTCCGACTCGTCCCCCGATCGTGACGGACCCGGCCGACGCCCACCGGGCGGTGGTGCCAGAGTGGTGCCGTGGCGGAAGGGTCGGCGGCGGTCGAGGAGTCCGCCGTACCCACCGACGGTCCCGTCCACGGGATCGCCGAGGGTCCCCTCGCGCGGGTGGTGCGACTGGTCCGGCGGGCGCCGCTGACCGTCGTCGTGGTCGTCATGATCTGGGCGTTCGGCGCGCTCACCGGCAGCCTGCTGCACGGCCCGTCGCCTGCGCTGGCGGCCGCGGTCGGGGCCGGGCTCGGCCCGCTGCGGGACGGGGCGTGGTGGGGCGTCGCGTCCTCCGCCCTGTGGTGCCAGGGACTGGACTCGTACCTGCTGTCGACGGCCGTGGTCGTCGGCCTGCTGCCCGTGGCCGAACGCAGGCTCGGCAGTGCCCGGACCGGCGTGCTCGCGCTGACCGTGCAGATCGGGGGCTCGCTGGTCGGCCTCGGCGTGGTCTCCCTGCTCGACCGCTTCGCGGACGGCCGGTGGGCCGACCAGCTCGCCGCGTCCGTCGCCGTCGGGCCGGGCACCGCCGTCACCGGGACGGCGTTGGCGGTCAGCGCGAGCCTGACCGCTCTCTGGCGGCGCAGGCTGCGACTGGTGCTGATGATCGCGCTGGTCATGCTCACCCTGTACTCCGGGCTGATCGGTGACCTGCTACGGCTGGCCGCGGGTGTCTTCGGGCTGGTCCTGGGGACGCTGCTGTTCGGCCGGTCCCCGCGCCGCTCCCGGCCCTCGCGGGCGGAGACCCGGGTGCTGGTGGCCATGGTGGTGGCGGCCTCCGCCGTCGGGCCGCTGGTGGCGGCGTGGGCGCAGACCCGCGTGGGGCCGCTGTCGGTGCTGCGGTACGTCTTCGCGGCCCCCGCGCCGGACCCCGGGACCGTCGCGTCCGTCTGCGCCGACGGGCCCGCCCGGCAGTGCGCCGAGCTGCAGGCCCGGCTGCGGTTCTCCGGGATCGGGCCCGCGCTGCTGTCGGTCATGCCGGTGGTGCTGCTGCTGGTCGCGGCGGAGGGGCTGCGCCGCGGGCGGCGGGCCGCGTGGCTGGTCGCGCTGGGACTCAACCTGGGACTGACGGCGCTGGGGCTGGTGCTCGCCGCGAGCCCGATGCAGCAGCGGATCGTGCTGGGCGCCGGCGTGCACCTGCACGCGTTCGTGCTGGTGGCGCTGCCGCTGCTGCAACCGCTGTTCGTGGTGGCGCTGCTGCTCGCCGCGCGTCGGGTGTTCGGGGTGCGGGCGCCGGTCGGGACCTACCGCTGGCTGATCCGCTCGGTGGCCCTGGCTTTCCTGGCGTTGGCGGTCTGCTACGTCCTCATCGGGTGGGCGCTGCGCGGCGGGTTCGACCGTCCACCCGGGTTCGCGGAGCTGCTCGCAGACCTCCCGCTGCGGTTCGTCCCGCCCGGGTACCTCGTGGCCGTCGCGCCCGGGTTCCTGCCGACGAACTGGCCCGCGACCGTGCTGTACGAGTGGGTCGGGCCGGCGTTCTGGCTGGTCGTGGCGGTGTCGGCGGCCCGGGCGCTCGCCCGGCCGCGGCTGCGCTCTGCCGAGCCGGACCGCGAGCGGGTGCGGGCGCTGGTCGAGGCCGGTGACGGGGGCACGCTCGCCCACATGGCCACCTGGGCGGGGCACACGTACTGGTTCACGGGGGACGCGGCCGTCGCGCACAGGGTGATCGGCGGCGTCGCCGTGACGACCGGTGGGCCGGTGGGCCGGAAGGCGGCCACCGCCGTGGCCGGGTTCGCCGCCCACTGCCGCGACCAGGGGTGGACGCCGTGTCTGTACAGCGTCGACGCCGAGGTGGCCGCCGCCGCTCGCGCGCTGGGCTGGCGGACCGTGCAGGTCGCCGAGGAGACGGTGCTGCCGCTGGGCGAGCTGCGCTTCACCGGGAAGAAGTGGCAGGACGTGCGGACCGCCCTGAACAAGGCGGCCAAGGCGGGGATCACCGCGGAGTGGACGACCTACGGCGAGGCCCCGCTCGCGATCACCGACCAAATCCGCGCGATCAGCGAGGAGTGGGTGGCGGACAAGGGCCTGCCGGAGATGGGGTTCACCCTCGGCGGGCTCGAGGAGCTGGACGACCCGGACGTCCGGCTGCTGGTGGCCGTCGACGCCGACCGGTCCGTCCACGGCGTCACGAGCTGGCTGCCGATCTGGCGGGAGGGCGCCGTCGTCGGGTGGACGCTGGACTTCATGCGCCGCCGGTCGGACGCGGCGGCCTTCCGCGGCGTGATGGAGTTCCTGATCGCCTCGGCCGCGCTGAGCCTGCAGGCGGAGGGGGCCGAGCTGGTGTCGCTCTCCGGGGCGCCGCTGGCCCGGCTGGACCGCGGGGAGCGGCCGCCGGGCCTGCAGAAGCTGCTCGACGCGGCGGGCCGCAGGCTGGAACCGGTCTACGGCTTCCGGTCGCTGTTGGCGTTCAAGGCCAAGTTCCAGCCGGAGTACCGCCCGCTGCACCTGGCGTACCCGGAGACCGCGGCCCTCCCGGCGATCGCCAACGCGATCGCCCGGGCCTACCTCCCCGACCTCAGCCCGAGCCAGGCGGCCCGGATGGCCAGGGCCCTCTGGCGCTGATGCGCAACCATCAGCTGCCGACCTTCTCCCGGGTCGGGAGGGCCTTACGGATCAGCGGGTAGCACAGTAGCGCCGCGATGACCACGTAGACCGTGACCGCCAGTGGCGTGCTGACCAGGGTGGTGACGTCGCCGTCCGCGATCTGCAGGGACCGGCGCAGCTGGAGCTCAGCGTCCGGGCCCAGGATCACGCCGATGATCGCCGGGAGGACCGGCAGCCCGTAGCGGCGCATCACGAACCCGACGACGCCGATGCCCAGCAGCACCAGCAGGTCCACCGCCTGGCCGGAGACCGCGTACGCGCCCACGCAGGCGAAGAACAGGATGCCCGCGTAGAGGTAGGGCCGCGGGATCCGCAGCAGCTTCGCCCACAGCGGCGCGAGCGGCAGGTTGAGCAGCAACAACAGCACCAGGCCGATGAACAGGCTGGCGATCAGCGTCCACACCAGGTCGGGCTCGTTGGTGAACAGCAGCGGGCCCGGCTGGATGCCGAACTGCTGGAACGCGGCCAGCATGACCGCGGCGATCGCCGTCGTCGGGAGGCCGAGGGTCAGCATCGTGGACAGCGTCCCCGCCGAGGACGCGCTCGCCGCCGACTCCGGCCCGGCCACGCCCTCGATGGCGCCCTTGCCGAACTCCTCCGGGTGCTTCGAGAGTCGCCGCTCGGTCACGTACGCCATGAAGGTCGACATCTCGGCGCCGCCCGCGGGGATGGAGCCGAAGGTGAAGCCGATGAACGGGCCGCGGGCCCAGGGCTTCCACGCGCGCTTCACGTCGGCCTTCGAGAGCCAGGGACGGCCGACCGGGATGACCTCCTGGTGCGTGCGCCGCAGGTGCGCCGCGACCCACAGGGCCTCGCCGACCGCGAACAGCCCGACGGCCACGATGACGACGTCGATGCCGTCGGCCAGCTGGGGGACGCCGAAGGTCAGCCGGGCCTGCCCGCTGATCGGGTCCAGCCCGACCAGCCCGATCGTGAGCCCGATGGCCAGCGAGGCGAACCCGCGGATCCGGGACGACCCGAGCACCCCGGTGACCGCGACGAACGCCAGCACCATGATCGCGAAGTAGTCCGGCGCGCCGATGTTCACCGCGACCGACGCGATGAGCGGTGCCAGCAGCACGATCCCGATCGCGCCGACGATGCCGCCGACGAAGTGCCCGATCGCCGCCGTGGCCAGCGCCTGCGCGCCGCGTCCGCTGCGCGCCATGGGGTTGCCCTCGATCGCCGCCATCACCGAGGCGCTCTCGCCGGGGGTGTTGAGCAGGATGGACGTCGTCGAGCCGCCGAACATGGCGCCGAAGTAGATGCCGGCGAACATGATGAAGGCACCGGTCGGGTCGAAGGCGTAGGTGACCGGGAGCAGCAGCGCGACGGCCATCGCCGGGCCGATGCCCGGCAGCACCCCGACCGCGGTGCCGAGCAGCACCCCGATCGCGGCGAACAACAGGTTGACCGGGGTGAGGGCGGCGCCGAAGCCGCCCATCAGGTGGGTGAGCGAGTCGATCATCCGAACACCCCCATCAGCGGGCCGCCGGGCAGGTCGACGCCGAGCAGGCCGTCGAACACGATCCAGGTGACGAGTGAGATCCCGGCCGCGATGAGCACGTCCCTGGCGGGGGTCTTCGAGCCGAGCGTGGCCGCCGCGCCCCAGAACAGCACGGTGCCCGCGACCGGCCAGCCCAACAGCGGGATCAGTGCCGCGGTGGCGATCAGCACGCCGGCCAGCTTCCCGACGGTCCGCAGGTCGGCCGGGGTGCCCAGGTCGACGTCCTCGCCCGCCTCCGCCTCACCGTGCCCGCCGCGCAGGACGTCCGCGGCGAGCAGCACCGACAGCAGCACCAACGCCCCGCCCAGCACGAAGGCGATGGTGCGCGGCCCGATCGGGTCCGACGACGAGCCGCCGCTCTCCAGCGCCGTGTCCACCACGACCAGCACCCCGACGACGAACAGCAGCAGCGACACCCCGAGCTCGGAGTGCGCGCGCAGCCACCCCTGCCTCTCGGGAGCCCGTTCCTCGACCATGGTCATGATGTCAGCCCCAGCTCCCGCAGCACCCCGGCCACGCGCTCGTTCTCGGACTCCAGGAAGGCCCCGAACTCGGGACCGGGTTGGTAGGCGTCGGTCCAGCCGTTGCGGGCCAGGGCGTCCGCCCACTCGGGGGTGGCCCGCAGGTCGGCGAAGGCCTTCTCCAGCTCCGCGCGGCCGTCGTCGGACAGCCCGGGCGGCGCCACGATCCCGCGCCAGTTGGTGAACTCGACGTCCAGGCCCGCCTCGCGCAGTGTCGGTGCGTCCACACCGGACACCCGCTCGCCCGCGGTCACGGCGAGCACGCGCAGCTCGCCCGCGTCGATCTGGTCGGCGTACTCGCCGAGCCCGGAGACCCCGAACGCGACCTTCCCGCCGAGCACGGCGGCCAGCAGCTCGCCGCCGCCGTCGTAGGCGACGTAGTTGACGTCCCTCGGCGCGAGCCCCGCCGCCTCCGCGACCAGCATGGGCGCCAGGTGGTCCGGCCCGCCGGGCGACGAGCCGCCGCCGACCGGGACGCCGCCGGGGTTCGCCTTCCAGTCGCGCAGCAGCTGATCGAGCGACTGGTAGGGCGAGTCCTTCCCGACGACCACGATCTCCGTCTCCTGGGTCAGCCGCGCGATCGGCGTGGTGTCGGCCAGCGTGGCGGGCGAGGAGTTCGTGTAGACGCTGCCGACGACGCCGAGGCCCATCGACATGACCAGCCGGTCGTTGCCGCTCTCGTTCACGGTGCGACCCAGGCCGACCGTGCCGCCCGCGCCCGGGAGGTTGAACACCTCGACCGCGCCGGTCAGCTCCGCCTCCTCGAACGCCTTCGCGGCGGTGCGGGCGGTGACGTCGTAGCCGCCGCCGGGGGAGTTGGGCACGAGCATGCGCAGGCCGCGCAGCTGTGTCCCGTCCCCGCCGCCGGTCAGCGCGCCGACCGCAGGCGGCACCAGCAGGACGGCCGCCGCGGCGGCGACGATCGCCAGCACCGCGGACCACCTGGTCCCGGATCTCTCACGGATGGACAACTCTGTCTCCCTCGCCCTCGAGTCCGCTCATCGTGGCGGTACCGGGTTCCCGCTGTCGTGCTTGTGTGCACAGCGGTGGTTGTGGTCGTTCTGGACGCGGACACGGAGCCTGCGGCAGTGGCCCATCGGCACCGTCGCCCTCGTAGGGTGGGCCGGTGCCCGACGCCGCGCCGAGCCGGGGGACCCGCCGCCCACTGGCCCGCCAGTTCCTGATCTGGCAGCTGGTCGTGGTCGTCCTCCTGCTCGCGGCGGTGGCCGTGCTCGCCGCCGCGCAGTCGGACGCGGCGTTCCGCGAGACCCAGGGCCGCCGGATGCTCTCCGTGGCCGAGGACGTCGCCGCGACGCCGGGGATCCGGGCGGGGCTGGTCGAGCGCAACGTGGACCTGCTGGCCACCTTCGCGCGCAGCGCCGAGAACCTCTCCGGCGCCGACCGGATCGTGGTGGTGGACGCGAACCGGGTGGTCCGCAGCTCGCCGGACCCCGCGGAGCTCGGCTCCCCGTTCGACCCGGGTGAGTCCACGGCCTTCGCGGGGCGGGCGTGGACCGGCGCGGCGGGCCGGACGGTCGTCGCGGAGGTGCCCGTGGTCGTCGAGGGCGGGCAGGTGGTGGGGGTGGTGTCCGCGGGCATCCGCGCGCCGACGCTGCTGGAGGCCCTCGCGCCCGCCCGCGGCGAGGTGGCGGCGCTGCTGGGGCTGGCGCTGGCCCTGGGCGTCGGCGGCTCCCTGCTGCTGGCCCGGCGGGTCCGGCGGCAGACGCTGGGGCTGGAGCCCGCCGAGATCGTCGAGCTGGTGCAGCGGCGCGAGGCGATGCTGCTGGGGGTCAAGGAGGGCGTGGTCGGCCTGGATCCGGACGGCCGGATCACGCTGCTGAACCGGCCCGCGGTGGACCTGCTGCCCGGCGCGCACCTCGGGGACCGGGTGGACGACCTCGCGCTCGACGCCCGGCTGCGGGACGTGCTCACCGGCCGGGTCCGCGGCGAGGACCAGGTCGTCGTGCACAGTGGACGGGTGCTCGTGCTCAACCGCAACCCGCTGGACGCCGGTGCCGTCGTCACGCTCCGGGACCGCACCGAGCTGACCACCCTGCAGGACTGGCTGGACGCCTCCCGCAGCCTCACCGACACCCTGCGCGCCCAGGCCCACGAGTTCACCAACCGGCTCCACACCATCGCCGGGCTGACCGAGCTGGGCGAGCACGACGAGGTGCGCCGGTTCGTCAGCGGTGTCGTGGCGGCGGCGGAGGGCTGGCGGCGCGAGGTGGCCGACCGGGTCGCCGAGCCCGCGGCGGCCGCGCTGCTGGTGGCCAAGGCCTCGCTGGCGACCGAGCGGGGCGTGGAGCTGCGGTTCTCCCCGGACGCCCGGCTGGCGGCCGCGGACGATCCCGCGCTGGGCCGCGACCTCGTGACCGTGCTGGGCAACCTCGTGGACAACGCCCTGGACGCCGCGCCCGGCGGGTGGGTGGAGATCGGGCTGTCCGATGGGGGGAACGCGGTGTGCGTGCGGGTGCGGGACTCCGGGCCCGGGGTCGCCTCGGAGCTGGCCGAGGAGGTCTTCCGGCACGGGTTCACCACGAAGGCGGCCGAGTCGCCGGGCGGGCGGGGGCTGGGGCTCGCGCTGGTCCGCGAGGTGTGCCTGCGCCGGGGCGGGAGCGTCGCGGTGGAGGGCTCCACGTTCACGGCGGTGCTGGGATGAGGGTCCTCGTCGTCGACGACGACTTCATGGTCGCGAAGGTGCACAGCGGGTACGTCGGGCGGATCGCGGGCTGCGCCGTCGTCGGGGTGGCGCACACGGGGGCCGACGCGGTGGCGCTGGCGGGCTCGCTGCGCCCGGATCTCGTGCTGCTGGACGTCTACCTGCCGGACATGTCCGGCATCGAGGTGCTGCGGCGGCTGCGCACCGGCGCGCCGGACGACCCGTCGGTGCTGGTCATCACCGCCGCGGACGACGCCGCGACCGTCGCCGCCGCCCTGCACGGCGGCGCGCTGCACTACCTGGTCAAGCCGTTCGACTCCCGGGCGCTGGAGGAGCAGGTCGAACGCGCCCGACGGCTGCGGGGCCGGCTGGCAGGCCTCGACCGGGCCGGGCAGGAGGACATCGACCGGCTCTTCGGCGCCGGGGGGTCGAGCGGCCGCCTGCCGAAGGGCCTCACCGCTCCGACGGCGCAGCTGGTGGAGAAGGTGCTGCGCGAGCACGGGGCCGACCTCTCGGCGACCGAGTGCGCGGAGCGGACGCGGCTGAGCAGGGTGAGCGCGCGCCGGTACCTGGAGCACTTCGTCGAGACGGGCGCGGTCGAGGTGCGACTGCGCTACGGTGGCACCGGCCGCCCCGAACGCCGCTACACCTGGACCCGCTGACGCCGACGACTCCCGAGAGTCACCCGGGGGCACTCGGGCGGCCCGAGCGTCACCCGACGGCGGCGGTGTGGGCGAGGATCGCCTCGGCCAGCGGGGTGGCGAGGGCCGGGGGGATCGCGTGGCCCATGCCCTCGATCCGGACCAGGGTCGCGCCCTTGATCGTGCTCGCCAGGTGGGCGGCGTGTGGGGGCGGGCAGACGGGGTCCTCGGGCGCCTCGATCACCAGGGTCGGGACGGTGTTCTCCGTGAGGTCGCGCTCCAGGCCGTCCTGCGCCGCCGCGGCGTGTGCGGCGGGCTTGTCCTCCCGGCCCGAGTGCTCCATGATCCGCTCCTCCAGCTCCCGGAACCAGGCCTCGTCGAACTCCACCCCGGCGCCGTTGAGCAGCCGCCAGTGCTCCACCCGCCAGTCCAGCTCCTGCTCGCGGTCCCGCTCGTCCGTGAGCTCGCCCCAGAGCCGCAGCAGCGCCGGGTCGGGGCCGGGGAGGTCGGGGTCCCCCTGCAGGGACGCCGTGCAGAAGACCGTGGCGGACCACAGGCGATCGGGGTGGTCGACCAGCAGCAGCTGCACGAGCGTGCCGCCCAGCGACATCCCGACGACGTGGGCGCGGTCGATCGCGAACGCGTCCAGCACGGCCACGGCGTCGGCGGCGAGATCGCGGATCGCGTAGGGGGCCTCGTCGAAGGCGTGGGTGGAGCGGCCGGTGTCCCGGTGGTCGTAGCGGATCACCCGGTGCCGCTCGGCGAGGCGGTCCACGAGCTCGTCCGGCCAGGTGAGCCCCGCCGCGTCGGCACCCATCACCAGCAGCACCGGTTCCCCGGGCCCCGGGATCTCCTCGGCCCACACCTGCACGCCGGGCGCCACGTCCACGACCATCTCCACACCGAGGAGCCTAGACAGCACGATGCCCGGGCCGGCGGGAGGCCGGACCGGGCATCGGGTCGTGCGTGGTGCGCCTTACTTGAGGGCGTCCAGCAGCGCCTGGCGCTGGCGGTCGCCCAGGCCCGCCGCACGGCGGGAGGCGTCGATGCCGGTCTGCTCCAGCAGCGCCGAGACCTTGGCCGGGCCGTAGCCGGGCAGGCTCTTCAGCAGGTCGGCGACCTTGGTCTTGCCGACGATCTGGTCGGACTTCGCACGGTCCAGGACGGCGGGGATGGTCTCCTCGCCCTTGGCGATCTTGTCCCGGAGCTCCTTGCGCGCCGTACGGGCGGCGGCCGCCTTCTTGAGCGCCTCCGCGCGCTGCTCGGGGGTCAGCGTGGGCAGTGCCATGGTGTGCTCCTCTCGTCTCCCATCGACCACCCGCGTCGGGTGCGTCGGTGGTCGTACCTGGTACAGCGTGGCTCATAGAGTGGCAGACGCCGCGCAACGCCACGCAGACAACCCCCACGTCAGAGCGTCGTTCCCGTCTGTAACGGTGTCATGGAACCGTCAGCGGCCGGTTCTCCGCGACCGGCGGTCACCTGCCCGCGCAGGCGATCGACGTCCCACAGCGTCCGCACGGAGACGATCCGGGCCTGTCGCACGGCCACCACGGACACCGCGAGCACCCGCACCGGGAGGCCCGTCGGGGCGATCCCGGGCAGTAGCCAGGGCAGCTCGCGGTCGTGGGTGAAGGTCCAACGCAGCTCGTCCACGAGCCTGCGGGTGTCCACCGTGCGCGAGACCCGCTCCCGCGCCACGTCCGCGGGCACCGCCAGCTCGGCCAGATGGGTCTCGATCTCGGCGCGGTCGTTGCCGCCCGCCATGGACGGCACGTGGACGAGGACCGCGTCGTCGGCCAGCAGGGCGGTCGCCGCCGCGACGTCCCGGTCGACCCACACGGCCTGCCAGAACGTGTCCCAGGTGCGCTCGACCTCGCGCACCAGGACCTGCATGGCAGGAGTCATCGCTAGGCCGCTTCGTGGTGCTCCGCGACGGCCTTGGCGCCCGTCATGTCGATCAGCCGGTGGCCGCGGTTGCGGGCGTAGCGCAGCGACCGGACCCAGTTGTAGAGGGTGCCGAACCGGTTGCCCCAGCCGATCAGGAACATGACGTGCACGTAGCACCACATCAGGTACGCGAGCCAGCCGGTGACCTTGACGCCCATCGCGTCCGCCACGGCCTCGCGGGCGCCGATGGTGGCCATCGAGCCCTTGTCGAAGTACTTGAACGGCGCGGGGGTGGTCTCGTCGCCCTTGAGCCGGTTGGTGATCAGCTTGCCGACGTAGGTGCCCTGCTGCATGGCCACCTGCGCCACGCCCGGCAGCCGGTCGACGGTGCTGACCATGTCGCCGATCGCGTACACGCCGTCCGCACCCGGCACCGAGCAGTCCGGGTCCACGGCCAGCCGTCCCGCCCGGTCGGTCTCGGTGCCGGTCGCGGCCGCCAGCACCTTGGCCAGCGGCGACGCCTGTACGCCCGCCGCCCAGATCTTGGTCTTCGCCGTGATGGTGTCGACGCCCTTGGGGCCCTTCACCGTGATCGTCTCGGCGTCCATGTCCGTGGCGGCGGTGTTCAGCCGGATCTCCACGCCCATCTTCTCGAGCCTGCGCTGCGTGTACTTCTGCAGCTTCGGCGCGAACGGCGGCAGCACGGACGGCGCCGCGTCG
The DNA here is from genome assembly GCF_039541715.1 of Pseudonocardia xishanensis. Taxonomy (NCBI): domain Bacteria; kingdom Bacillati; phylum Actinomycetota; class Actinomycetes; order Pseudonocardiales; family Pseudonocardiaceae; genus Pseudonocardia; species Pseudonocardia xishanensis. Next base: position 2,789 of record NZ_BAABGT010000045.1, on the reverse strand, counting down.
AGCAGGATGATCCGCGCCTCGCGGGTGTCGATCGAGCGGTACTCCTTGGGCAGCACGTACTGCGCCAGCTCCGAGAGCTGCCCGGTGATCTCGACGCCGGTGGGGCCCGCCCCGACCACGACGAACGTGAGGTAGGCCGCACGCTCCTTCTCGTCCGTGGCGATCTCGGCGAGCTCGTAGGACCCGAGGATCTGGCTGCGGAGCATCCGCGCGTCCTCGATGCTCTTCATGCCCGGGGCGAACTGGGCCCACTCGTCGTGCCCGAAGTAGGCGTGGCCCGCGCCGCCCGCGACGACGAGGTAGTCGTACGGCAGGTCGATGTGCTGCTCGTTCGGCCCGAGGGACTTCACGACCTTGCCCGCGAGGTCGATGTCGTAGACCTCGGCCAGCAGGGTGCGGGTGTTGCGCTGGGACTTCACCACCCGCCGCAGGGCCGGGGCGATCAGGCCGGGGGACAGGATGCCGGTCGCGACCTGGTAGAGCAGCGGCTGGAAGAGGTGGTGGTTCGTGCGGTCGACCAGGGTGACGTCCACGTCCGCGTGGGCCAGCGCCTTCGCGGCCCGCACCCCGCCGAACCCGCCGCCGACGATGACGACCTTCTTGCGGCCCCCGTCGGTGCGGGTCTCCCCAGTGCTGCTCACGTCTGCCCCTTGAAGGATCTCGAGGTCCCGCTCGTCCCGGCGGGGTCCGTACACGTCGTCGTTCCACCTGGTTTATCGCACAGCCCGGGCGACGTCGCAGGACCGCGCGCCAGAAGCGTAGTCGCCGGGCGGACGCGGGGTGTTGCCCCAGGGTGTCCGCTGCGCGAACGGGTGGTCAGTTGCCGCCGGTCGCCGGGTCGCCGCCGGGATCCGTGGCCCCCGCCGCGGTCACCGCGCAGGACTCGCTCAGCGCGGTCGGCGCCGCGGTGCCCGCCGCGGTCTCGTCCGAGCCGGAGGTCGCGGCCGTCTCGGGCGCGTCCGTGGTGGTCGGGGCCGTGGTGGTCGGGGCCGTGGTGGTCGGGGCCGGGGTGGCGGCGACCGCGGGCGGGTCGATCGCCTCCCGCACCACCTTCTGCATGTACTCGACGTCCGGTCGGCCGGTGTCGAACCTGCCGTCCGGCTCGTTCGGGTCCGGCAGGCTGGGGTCGAAGGCGATGCTCTGCAGGCTGAAGCCCTCCCCGGCGAGCGAGGCCAGCGCGGGCAGGACCGCCTGCGGGAGGTTGGTGTCGACGTTGTCCTTGGTCGCCTGGGCCACGGCCTGGAAGTTCGCGATCAGGTCCGTCGGGCTCTTCTGCTCCAGCACGGCGTTGATCAGGCAGCGCTGCCTGCTCATCCGGTCGTAGTCGGTGCTGTCGCGGCGCGAGCGGGCGAACCAGAGGGCCTCCTCGCCGCTGAGGTTCTGCACGCCGGGCTGGATGTAGCCGTCCGGCTTGACGTGCCGCCCGTCCGCGGTGACCCCGTTGATCGGGATGGGGGTGGGCCCGACGTTCACCGTCACCCCGCCCATCGCGTCGACCAGGCTGGAGAACCCGGCCATGTTGACCTCGAGGTAGTAGTCGATGGGCAGCCCGGTCATGTACGAGATCGTGGCCTGCAGCAGGTTCAGCCCGATGTCGTCCGTGGGGCCCTTCGGCGCGAGGTCCGGGTGCTCGTGGGCGTAGGCGTAGACGGCGTTGAGCAGGTAGTTGCCGGACAACGGGTCCTTGGGGTCGTGGAAGCCGTTCGGGAACTGCTTCGCCATCGGCGTGCCGGGGGGGAACTCGGCGCGCTGGATGTTGCGGGGGAGCCCGAACAGCGTGGTGCGGCCGGACGCGGTGTCGATGCTGGCCAGCATCATCGTGTCCGTGCGGGTGCCGGTGCGATCCGGTCCCGCGTCGCTGCCGAGGAGCAGGACGTTCAGCCGGGGCTTGGCGATGGCCTCCGCGGCCGCGGTGCCGCCCGCGCCGCCGTCGAACAGCTCGTTGAGCAGCGAGCGCTGCGAGTTCGCGAGGTCGGCGGCGTACCCGAAGGGCACGGCGACGCACATGCAGAGCACGGCGGCCACGCCCGTGCCGAGGATCTTGCGGCCCCATCCCATGTCCCGCGGTCGGGCCAGCGCGTACGTCCGCGCGACGACCGCGACCCAGGCGAGCCCGATCACCAGCAGCCCGAGGGCGGCGACGGCCAGGGTCTTCGTGGACAGCACCGTCTCCAGCAGCGTGGTGCGGTGCAGGGTGAGCGCCGCCACCACGACGGCCGCGACGATCAGCAGGAACAGGCCGAGGATGATCCCGCCGGTGCGCCTGCGCCGCAGCAGCAGGTGACCGGAACCGGGCACCAGGGTCGACGCGGCGGTGGTGGCCAGTGCGGCGCCCAGGGTCCGCCGGGCGGGCCCCTCGTCTCGGGCCGCCGCGCGCTTGCGGGCCGCCCGCTCGGCGGCCGGGACCGCGCGGGTGGGCAGCGACCGCTCGCTCGCCCGGACGGCGTGGGTCGCCTCGGCGCCGGACCCGGCCTCGGAGCGTCCGGTGGCGGCCCGGGCCTGCGCGGCCCGCCGGGGCGGGGCGTCCGCGCGGTCCGTCAGCTCGGTCGGGGCGTCGGCGAGGGAGTGGGTGCCCGACGGGGGCCGGGAGCCCAGTGCAGGGCGACCGCCGCGCCCGACGGGGGGCGTGCCCGCCCGGCGCGCGTTCGGTCCGGTGCCCTTCGACCCGCCGCGGGCCCCACCCCCGGGCCCGCCCGGGCGGCCGAGCCCGGAACCGCTGCGATCGGAGCCGTCCGGCGGGCGTGAGCCGCTGCGGTCGCCGGGCGCCCCCTCGGGTGGGCGTGAGCCGC
>NZ_BAABGT010000044.1:0-17873 GCF_039541715.1 Pseudonocardia xishanensis | reverse complement strand
CCGATCAGGACACACCCGCGCCCGCTCCCCCAACAGCTCCGCCACCGTCGCGTCCGGCACGGGCTCGGAGCGCCCGGCCCAGCCCGCGGCCAGGGCGGCCCGGGCGTCCCCGGGGAGCGGGTCCAGGGCGCCGACGGCGGCGTCCGGGTCCGCGACGACCTGCTCGAGGATCCGCACGTACTGAGCCAGCAGCCCCCGCGCCCGATCCTCGGGGACCAGGTCGGGCCGGTACTCCAGCTTGACCTTGACCGAGCGTCCAGGGGTGACGACCCAGGTCAGCGGGAAGTGTGTGTGGTCGATGTAGTCCATCGACGCGATGCCGTGCTCCTGCGCGTACTCGACGAAGCCCTCCTCGCTGATGGTGTTCTGCAGCGAGTAGAGGCTGTCGAACAGCTCGCGGCCGCCGAGCTCCTGCTGAATCTCCCCGAGCCCGACGTGGTCGAGCTCCTCGTGCTGGGCCCGGTCCGCGTGCAGCCTGCGGACCAGCCCCGAGACGGGCTCGTCGGGCCGCAGGTCCACCCGGACGGGGACCGTGTTGAGGAAGACGCCGACGGTCTCCCCCGAGCCCCGCACGTCGGAGGGGCGCCCGGAGACCGTGGTGCCGAAGGTGGCGCCCGCCCGCCCCGAACGATGGCCCAGGGTGAGGGCGAGCGCGGCGCTGAACACCGAGTTGGGCGTGGCGCCCATCCGGCGGGCGCAGCGTCCGAGCTCCGCCGACAGCGTCTCGGACAGCCGGTGTTCCAGGGTCCGGGCGACCACCAGCTCGCGGCCCCGGGTGGTGGGCGCCAGCAGCGTCGGCTCGACCCCGTCGAGGTGGGCCCGCCAGCCGGCGAGCGCGGCCGCGCGGTCCTGCCCCGCGAGCCAGGCGAGGTGGCGCTCCGGCCCGGGTGGCGGCGGGCCGTCGAACGGGATGGCCCGGTAGATCCGGAACAGGTCCGGGAAGGCGATGTCGCGCGACCAGCCGTCCCACAGCAGCAGGTGGTAGGTGAGCACCATCGCGTCCCCGGCCGGGAGCCGGGCGAGGGTGACGCGGATCAGCGGCGGGGCGCTCACGTCGAAGCGGACGTCGCGGTCCGCCGCCAGCAGTGCCTGCAGCGCCGCGTCGGGGTCCGCGTCGGCGCGCAGGTCGACCTCCGCGACGGGCACCCGGACGTCCTCGGGCAGGAACTGCACCGGCCCGCTGCCGGGCTCGCCGGAGAACCCGACCCGCATCGCGGGATGCCGCCGCAGCAGCACGCGCCACGCCTCCTCCAACCGTGCGCGATCGAGCCGTCCGGTCATGCGCAGGACGGTCTGGGAGTAGTAGACGTCCCGCTGCTCGTCCATGACGCTCTGCAGGTACATGCCGGACTGCAGCGGCGACAGCGGCCAGACCGCGGAGACCGGGCGACCCCCGGCGACGGCGGTGAGCTCCTCCGGAGCGACGTCAGCCAGGTCGTGGTCCACGCGGTCGCCGATCCCCCCGCCGGTCAGCAGATCCGCCAGCGTCTCCAGCAGCGCGTGGTCCCCGCCGGCGTGTGCGAGGCGGATCTCCGCCTCGGCCCCCGGGCCGGGCTCGACCATCTGGATCACGAGCGACCCGACCGGCCGTCGGACCGGCAGGGCGTGCTGCTCGAGCACCCAGCCCGGCGGCAGCACGGGGTTCGGCGCCGGATGCAGCTCGACGACCGCCCACGGCTGCGGGACCTCGCCGACCCCGCCGGCGACCGCGGCGTCCCAGTGCCGGTGCACGGGCAGGCGGGCCGCCCGTCCCCAGGCCTGCTCGGCGAGCTGCTCGGAGAGACCCGCACCGGACGGGGAGAGCCGCACCGGGACCGCATCCGTCAGCGGGGCGACGGTGCGGGCGAACCGGGCGTCGAGATCCTCCGGCCTGCGCCCGGTGTCGACGGTGACCAGCACGTCCCGCTGCACACCCTCCCGGTCGAGGAGCCGGGCCACCGCCCTCAGCACCCTGGCGGTGAGGTGCCGGGGGCGGCCGCCGGGCTGGGCGAACCGGCGGACGAGCGTGGCCGGTTCGCAGGCCGCGACCGGGCCGGGCCCGTCCAGGCCGTCGAGGAGACGGCGCCACCGCTCGAGGTCGCCTGCCGCGTCCGAAGCCCCGGCGGCGCGTTGGGCGGTGACCACGTCGACGACGTCGGCGGAGGGCGCGGGGACCATGGTCCCCGCGCAGGCGGCCGCCAGGTCCTCCGCGAGTACCACCAGGCCGTCGTCGTCCGAGGCGCTCTCGTGGACCACGACGACGAGGCGGTCTCCGGCCGCGCCCCGGCGCACCAGGAGGCGCAGTAGCAGCCCGCGCTCCGGGTCGAGGCCGTGCGCCGCCCGGGCCGCGGCGGCCTCGTCGGTCCGGGCGGGGTCCGGTTCGTGCACCTCCGGTTCCTGCACCTCCACGACGTCCGCCGCCGTCGGGACCTCGCCGCCGACGTCGAGCGACCAGAGCCCGGGGGCGTACTCGGTCCGCCGGGCGGCCAGGCTGGGGCGGGCGGCGAGCAACGCCTCCACGGCGCGGCGCAGTCGGTCCGGGTCGATCCGGCCGGGGGCGCGGAGCACCAGTGCCCGCACGGCCCCGGCCTCGGCGGCGGCCGGGTCCACGCCGTCGGCCTCGGCGGCGGCGAGCCGCTCGGCCAGCGCCGCGACCGCGGGCAGGAGCGGCAGGTCCGCCACCGGGTCGCCGCCGACGCCGTGCCGGTCCACATCGCTGGTCACGAGAAGGCTCCGTTCCGGTCGGCCGCGAGGGCCGTCGCAGTGGCGTTCCAGGTGGTCGTCAGCTGTTCCAGCACGGCGGCGGTGACCGGCCCGGTGCCCGCGAACCGGAGCCGCGGCGCGCCGCAGGCCCGGTCGCCGGACACCACGAGCGCGTAGCCCGCCACCGGCGCGGGTGCGGTCCCGGGATCGAGCCGGACCATCACCCGGGGCCGGGGCAGCCGGGCGAGCCGGGGTCCGACCTGCGGGTGCAGGTGGCGCAGCAGCCCGAAACCCACCCCGGCGTCGGGTGCGGCGGCGAGCTCCGCCCGTGCCGCTGCCAGAGCCGCCGCGGGGTCCGGTGTACCGGCCAGCGCGACAGGCGACACCGTGGTCAGCCTGCCCACCGCCCCGGTGAGGGTCGGGTCGGCCCGCAGCGACCGTTCGACGTCTGCGAGCAGGCCCCCCTGCCCGAGCTGGGCGACCGCCACGGCGAGCCCCGCCAGCACGATCGCGAGCAGCTCGTCGGCCCCCTCGGCCTCCGGGACGGGCACCGTCCGGACCTCGGCGGGTCCGTCGGCGGTTCCGGGGTCCAGGGCCGCGAGCGCGTCGGGCGAGCTCAGCACGGCACTCCACCGACGGAACTCCGGGAGATGCCGACGGCCCGTGGCCTGCTCGGCGAGCGCGCCGGTGAGCTCGGCCAGCGGCACGCCCACCGGCTCGGGCACGCGACCGGTCCAGCCCGCCTCCAGCTCCGCGAGCAGCACCTCCCACGACTCCGAATCGACAGCGGTCTCGTGGGCGGCGACGACCAGCCGGTCGGGGCCGCCGTCACCACGGCGGAGCGTCACCGCCAGCATCCGCCCGGCCGTGGGGTCCAGCCGCGCCGCGGTGCGTTCCACGACCTGGTCGAGGTCGCCGCCCGCCACCTCCTCCGGATCGTCGCCTCCGCACGTCGCCCGCAGGGTCGGGACGCCGTCGGGCGGCAGGACCAGGCGCAACGCGTCGTGCCGCTCGACGGTCGCGCGCACCGCCTCGGCCAGCGCGGCCGACGACCGGCCTGCCGGGACCTCCACCGTCCGCGCGCTCCAGCCGCGGCGCGGATCGGGTGCGCGGTCGACCAGCCAGTACCACAGCGGCACCGGCCGGACGGGCGGCGCCGCCTCCTCCGGGTCCGCGGCCCTCGCGACCCTCGACGCCAGCGCCGCGACGGTCCGGTCACCGAACACGTCCCGGGTGTCGAGCCGCAGCCCGCCCTCGCGCAACCGCGCGACCAGCCGGATCGCCAGGATGCTGTCGCCGCCGAGGGAGAAGAAGTCCTCGTCCAGCCCCGGGGCGCGGGGCAGGCCGAGCACGTCGTGGTAAGCGGCCTGGATGTCCCGCTCGGCCGGCGTCACCGGCTCGGTCCGGCCCGTCGCGGCACCCGCGAAGTCCGGCTCGGGCAGCGCCGCGACGTCGAGCTTCCCGTTGAGCGTCAACGGGATCCGGTCCACGACGAGCACCGCGGCCGGGACCATGTAGTCGGGGACCGACTCGCGCAGCCGTTCCCGGACCACCGCACCCTCGACCGGGGTGGTGGAGGCGGGGTCCGCGACCACGTAGCCGACGAGCCGCCGTCGGTCCGGGTCCTCGCCCCGGAGCACCACGACGGCCTGGCCGACCTCCGGCTGCCGCAGCAGGGCGGCGACGATCTCGCCCGGCTCGATCCGGTAGCCGCGGACCTTCACCTGCGCGTCGGCCCGGCCTGCGAACTCCAGCTCACCGTCGGCGGTCCAGCGGGCCCGGTCCCCGGAGCGGTACATCCGCTCGCCGCCGGTGCCGAACGGGTTCGCCACGAACCGGGTGGCCGTCAGGCCTGCCTTGCCCAGATAACCCTGGGCCAGCTGGCCGCCGACGACGTACACCTCCCCGACCACCCCCGGTGGGCTGAGCCGCAGCCGCTCGTCGAGCACCAGCACCCCCAGGCCGGGCAGCGGCGGGCCGACCGGGCTGGTCGCCGAGCCTGCGTCGGCGGGCAGGATCTCGCGGGACGTGACGTGGACCGTCGTCTCGGTGATCCCGTACATGTTGATCATGCGAGGGCCGCCTGCCCCGTTCCGGGCGAACCACGGCCCGAGCCGGCGCGGGTCGAGCGTCTCGCCGCCGAAGACGACGTACCGGAGCGACCTCGCACCGTCGTCGCCCGGTTGGGCGTGGGCCACCTGGGAGAACGCCGAGGGGGTCTGGCTCAGCACCGACACCTCCTCGGCGGCGACCAGCCGCCAGAGCGCGTCCGGGGACCTGGCCGTGTCGTCGTCGACGACCACGAGGCGGGCCGCGGTGCCGAAGGCTCCCCACATCTCGAACACCGAGAAGTCGAACGCCACGGAGTGGAACAGCGTCCAGACGTCCGACGGCGTGAGGTCCATCCGTGCCCCGACCGCGTCGAGCATGTCGAGGACCGCACGGTGGGGTACCTCGACGCCCTTCGGCACCCCGGTGGACCCCGAGGTGTAGAGGACGTAGGCCGGCCCGGCGGCGGGTCGCGCCGGCAGGTCACCGCCGGTGGGCAGCTCCTCCAGCAGCAGGACCGACGACCCGGCCGGGGTCCGCGGGAGGGTCTCCGCGACCTCCCGCGTGGTCAGCACGACGTGCGGCACGGCGTCGTCCAGGATCAGGGTGAGCCGCCGGACGGGCGACGCCACGTCGAGCGGCACGTAGGTGGCGCCCGCCCAGGTCACTCCCAGCACCGCCACGACCATGTCGGCCGAGCGGGGCACCGCGATCGCGACCCGGTCACCAGGCTGCACGCCCCGCGCCACCAGCGCGGCCGCGACCCTCCGGACCCGCTCCGCCAGGGCGCGGTAGGTCAGGCGGTCCGCCCCGGCGACCAGCGCCACCGCGTCGGGCCGGGCCTCGACCGCGCGGGCGAACACCTCGGCGAGGGCCGCCGGGCGGCCCGCAGGCACGGGGAGCCGTCGCCGTCGGTCCAGCAGCCGCAGCTCGTCGCCGGAGCTCAGCACCCGCAGCTCGCCGAGGCGGGCGGTGGGCCGGGCCGCGAACTGTTCCAGCAGCCTGCGCAGCCGCGCGGCCAGCTCGGCGGCGGCGGCCGCGGAGTACCGGTCGGTCGCGTACTCCACCGACCCCCGCAGCTCCGGACGGCCGTCCGGGCCGGTACCCCGGAAGAACTGGAAGGTGACGTCGAACTTCGCCGCGCCGTTCCCGGTCCACAGGGGACGGACGTCCGCACCGGCCAGCTCGAGCTCGCTGCGCGCCACGTCGTTCGGCAGGATCACCAGCTCGACCTGGAACAGCGGGTTGCGGTGGGCGCGGTCCGGCCGGACGTGCTCGACGATCCGCGCGAACGGCACGTCGGAGTGGGCGAACGCGGCGAGGTCGGCGCGCCGGACCCGTGCCAGTAGCTCGGCGACCGTCGGGTCGCCCGCGAGGTCCACGCGCAGCGGCAGGGTGGTCAGCAGGTACCCCACGACGTGCTCCGCCGCGGCGTCCCGGCGCAGGGACATCGGGGACCCGATCACCGGCTCGTCGCCTGCTCCGTGGCGGTTCAGCAGGACCGCCACCGCGGCGTGGAGCAGCATGAACAGGCTGACCCCGTGCTCCTCGGCGGTCGCGTCGAGCCGGGCGGTGAGGTCGGGCGGGAGATCACAGGCGACCTCGGCGCCGCCCCCGGGGCCCCCGGTGCGGTCCGGCGGGAACGTGGTCTCCGGCGGGGCCCCCGCCAGGGTGTCGGCCCAGAAGCGGAGCTGGCGCTCCTCCTCGGCGCCCTCGCCCGCCCCGTCGAGCACCGCCGCCTGCCAGGCCGCGACGTCGGCGTACTGCAGCGGGCGCGGTCCCAGGTCCGGCTCGCGGCCCGCCCGGCGGGCGGCGTACGCCGCGGAGAGCTCGGTGAGCAGGAGCCGGTAGGACCACTCGTCCACCGCGATGTGGTGCACCGCGAGCACGACGACGTGCCGGTCGGGCGCCGGGCTCAGCACGCCGCACCGCACCGGGAGCTCGGTGGCGAGGTCGAACGGCAGGCGCACCAGGGCGTCCACCTCCGCCGGGTCCGTCAGCCGCCGCACCCGGAGCAACTCGGCCGCCGCGGGCTGCACCCGGGGCACCGGCGCCCCACCGGCCGCGGGGTAGGTGGTGCGCAGGATCTCGTGCCGGTCGAGGAGGTCGGCCAGCGCCGCCTCCAGCGCCTGCGCGTCGACCGGGCCGTCGACCTCCCAGACCCGCGGCACGACGTACCCGCCCGTCTCGCCGTCGACCTGCCCGAGCGCCCACATCTGCAGCTGCCCGGGCGACAGGACCGGCTCGGTGCAGGCCCGCGGCCCCAGCAGGGGTGGCGCGGGTACGCCGGCGTCGGCCGGCCTACCGTCGAGCAGGCCCGCCAGAGCGGCCGGGGTCGGCGCCGCGAAGACGTCCGCCACGGTGAGCGTCGCCCCGACGTCCGCCCGGATCCGGTTGACCAGCCGCAACGCGGACAGCGAGTGCCCGCCGGCCGCGAAGAAGTCCTCGTGCGGCCCCACCGCGGAGCCCAGGACGGACTCGAACAGCCGGCACATCCGCCCCTCCCGGCCGCCCGAGGACACCACGGCGGACCGCGGGTGCGGGGCCGGGAGGGCTCGGCGATCCAGCTTGCCGCTGGGAGTGGTCGGCAGCTGGTCCAGGACGGTCAGCCGGTCCGGCACGAGCTGGGCCGGCAGCCGCTCGCGCAGCCACCGGTGCACCTGGTCGGGGTCGGTCGTCGCACTGTCGGCCGCCACCAGGTAGCCGACGAGACGGGGTCCGGACCCGTCGTCGCGGGCCACCACCACGGCCCGCGCCACGTCCGGTCGACCGGTGAGCACGGCCTCCACCTCGGCGGGCTCGACCCGCACGCCGCGGATCTTGACCTGCGCGTCCGCTCGGCCCAGGACGACCGTGCGGCCGTCCGCCCTGCGGCGCGCGAGATCGCCGGTGCGGTAGAGCCGTCCGCCGCCGCCACGGGGGTCCGCGACGAACCGGCCCGCGGTCTCACCGGGGCGGCCGACGTACCCGCGACCGACCTGCACACCCCCCACGTACAGCTCGCCGACATGCCCCACGGGCACGGGCTGCAGCAGCCGGTCCAGCAGCAGGACCTCGGCGCCGGGCACGGCCCGCCCGACGACCACCTCGTCGTCGGCCAGGTCGGTCTCCCCTGCGAGGACGTCGCCCACCACCTCCGACGACCCGTAGGAGTTCACGACGACCGAGCCCGGGGCGAGCGCGGCGGCCCTGGCCACCGTCGCCGCGCCGAGCGGCTCACCCGAGCAGATCCACCGCCGCATCCCGGTCCACTCCGCGTCCCGGACCTCGGCCAGCGCGTCGAGGACGGATGGGACCACCGTCAGCTGGGCGGTCCGGTGCTCGGTGAGCAGCGCCCCGAGTGCCGTGAGGTCCACCGCCGCGCGGTCGTCGGCCAGGACCACCCGAGCCCCGCCCAGGAGCGCCGCGAGCAGCTCGGTGAGCCCGTCGACGAAGCTGACCGAGCTCTTCGCGAGCCGGGTGTCCCCCGGCTCGACCGGCCACTGCTCGTCGGCCCAGGCCAGCCGGTTGGACAGGCCCGCGTAGGTCCCGAGGACGCCCTTGGGCCTGCCCGTCGAGCCGGAGGTGAACAGCAGGAAGGCGGCGTTGTCGGGGAGCGGGGCGACCGCGGGTACCGGTGTCGGGGCAGCGGGACCGGACACGTCCAGAGCGACCGCCGCGGGGTGCATCGCCGCGATCTCCGGGAGGGCCAGGACGCACGCGGGGGCCGAGTCCTCCAGCATGGCCCGCACCCGGTCCGCCGGGTAGCCCACGTCGACGGGCACCACGACGGCGCCCACGTCGAGCACCGCCAGCAGCGCGACCACCAGGTCCACCGACCGCGGGAGCGCCACGGCGACCCGGACCTCCGGCCCGGCCCCCGCCGCGCGCAGCCGGGCCGCGAGGGTGGCGACCCGCTCCCCCAGGGCGGCGTAGGTGACCACCTCGTCCCCGGCCACCAGTGCGGGTGCCCGGCCGCGGCTCGCGAACCGCTCCCGCAGCACTTCCGCCACCGGCGGGGCGGCCGCGGCGGGCGGCTCCACCGGCGTGGGGACGGCGAGATCGGCGAGCAGCGCCGCGACCGTCCGCTCCGGGTCCTCCGCCGCGGACAGCAGGACCGCCTCCAGATCGGCCAGCAGCCCGGACACCACACCGGACGACAGCCGGGAGGTCGCGAACGTCGCCTCGGCCACGAGCCCGTCGGCGGTCAGGAACACCTCGAGTACGAGCGGCTGCTGGGCCGTGGGGTTCTCGATCCGACGCGACCACGTGCGGCAGCCGGGCAGCGTCGGGCCGTCGAGGTTCTGGTCGAGGAAGTCCAGCACGGCGTCGAAGAGGACCCCGCCCCGGCCGTCGCGCTCGGGGGCCAGGTCCTCGACCAGCTGCGCGAAGGGGAGGCGGGCGTGCTCGCGCGCCTCGGCGGACACCGCCGCCGTGCGCGCCACCAGCCCGCGGAACGTGTCGTCGGCGGGCACCGCGGTGCGCAGCACCACGAGGTTGGTGAAGTTCCCGACCAGGCCGTCGGCGCCGATGTCCTCGCGGTTCACGACGACCGTCCCGACGGACACGTCGCCGGTCGACCCGATCCGGGCCAGGAGCGTGGTGTATGCGGCGAGGACGACGAGGTAGGGAGTGGTGTCGAGGGCGCGGGCCGTGGCCCGCAGGGCCTCCGCGGTGGCGCGCGGCATCCGCCGGTCCACCCGCCGCCCGGCCTCGACGTCCGCACCCCGGTCCTCCGGGGCGAGGCCCGCGAACAGCGGCTCCGCGGGCTCGCCGAGCCGGGCCAGCCAGTACTCGCGGTCCGCGGCCCGCGGCGGCTCCTGCCCGGCGGCCAGGTCGGCGACCTGCGCCGGCCTCGGCGACGGGGGCACGCCGCGGTGGTGCTCGGCGAGCTCGCGGCACAGCACGGCGAAGCTCGGCCCGTCCCAGGCGATGTGGTGCACCACGACGACGGCGGTGAGGCGGGTGTCGGACTCGCGGACCAGCAGGACCCGAAGCGGCCCCTCGGTTCCCAAGTCGAACGGGCGGGCGAGCAGCGCGGCGGCCGGGTCCGGGTGCTCCCCCGGCCGCCCCCGCAGGTCGAGGCGCTCGACGTCCCAGTGCAGGTCCGCGTGGACCCGCTGCATCGGGCCGTCCGGGCCCTCGTGGTAGGTCGTGCGGAGCACCTCGTGGGCGCGCACCACCGCGCGGAACGACGCGGCCAGCTCGTCTCCACCGATGTCGCCCTCGAAGCCGATCTCGATGCCCAGGTTGTCCGCGACGCTGTCCGGGCGGATCTGCTGGCGGAGCCACGCCCGGTGCTGCGCGGCCGACAGCGGGAAGTCCGTGCGCCCGTGGCGCTCGCGCACCCGCGGCGCGGTCCGGGCGAGGCCGGCCGCGGCGAGCCTGCGGGCCAGCAGCTCCTTACGCGGGTCGGTGTCGGTGTCGGTGCTCATGGCGATCCTCACGTGGGCGTCACGGTGCGCGCGAGCGCCTTCTTGTCGACCTTCCCGACGGCGGTGAGCGGCAGGTCGTCCACGATGAACAGTCGGTCCGGGTGCTTGAAGCGGGCGAGCCCGCGGGTGCGAAGGAAGGCGGCGACGTCCTTGGCCCGGGGCGGCTTCCCGACCCCGCCCGCCAGGACCAGCGCGGCGCACACGATCTCGCCGAGGTCGGGGTCCGGCAGGCCGAAGACGGCCGCGCGCACCACGTCCGGGTGCTCGAGCAGCTGCTCCTCCAGCTCCGTCTCCGAGACGTTCTCCCCACCCCGGTTGACGACCTCCTTGACCCGTCCCTCGACGACGAGGTGCCCGCTGGGCAGCACGCGGACCAGGTCGCCGGTGCGGTAGAAGCCCTCGGCGTCGAACGCGAGCGCGTTGTACTCGGGGGCGCGGTGGTAGCCGCGGATCGTGTACGGACCGCGGGTCCACAGCTCACCGACCTCCCCGGCGGGAACCGGAGTGCCATCGGGGCCGAGCACCCGGATCTCGTCGAGCGGGGAGAGCGGTCGCCCCTGCGTCCCGACGACGAGCTCGTCGCCGTCCTCGGGACGGGTGTGGGTCAGCAGTCCCTCGGCCATCCCGAAGGACTGGATCAACCGGCAGCCCAGCGCAGGCCCGATCGACGCGGCCAGCGCGCGGTCGCAGCGCGCGCCGCCCACCATGAGCGACCGCAGCCCGCGGGGCGCACCGCCCGCCGTCGCGGCCTCCACCCAGAGCCGCGCCAGCGGCGGGACGACGGCCGCGAACGTCACGCCCTCCCGCTCGATCAGCTCGAAGGCGGTCTCCGGCGACCCGGCGCGCGCGAGCACCACGGTGCCGCCCACCGCCATGGTGCCGATCACCCCCGGACAGGCCAGCGGCAGGTTGTGCCCGATCGGCAGGACCGACAACGTGACGTCCGCCGAGGTCAGGCCGCAGACCTCGGCCGTCGCCTCGGCGTTGTACACGTAGTCGCGATGCGTCCGGGGGATCAGCTTCGGTCGGCCGGTGGTCCCCCCGGACATCAGCAGCAGGGCCACGTCCTCGGACCGCGCCGCGTCGGGGACCGGGCCGGCACCCGGCACCGGCACCTCGTCCAGGGCGCCATGCTCACCGGGGTCCCCGACGACGAGCACCTCACGCAGGTGCGGCACGTCCGCCCGCACCTCGGTGGCGAGCGACCGGTAGTCGAACCCCTCGTGCCGGTCGGGGACCACATAGGCCACCGCACCGCTGACGGCCGCCACGTGGGACACCTCGGCCCTCCGGTGCGCAGGCAGGACCAGGACCGGCAGCGCGCCGATCCGGGCGAGCGCGAACAGCACCACCACGAACTCCGGGACGTTGGGCAGGTGCAGCACCACGGCGTCACCCGCACCGATGCCCCTCCGGAGCAGCCCCGCGGCCATCTCGTCGACCCGGCGGTCCAGGTCGCTGTAGTCGATCCGCTCCGCACCGGAGACGAGAGCGGGATCCCGCGGCGCACGCCGGGCCCACTCCCGCGGCAGCCCGCCGAGGGTCCGGTCGCCCCACACTCCCGCGGCCACGTACCGGGCGACGAACTCGTCGGGCCAGCCCGTCCCGGTCGCCGCCACGCCCGGCACGGTGCCGGTCACTGGGCGCCGCCCGCGGCCAGCTCGGCGGCGATGTCGGTGTCGGACATGGCGGACACGTCCGCCGCGATCCCGGCGACCGCCGCCAGCCGGTCGGGGTCGCCCGAGCCGGCGAGCATCGCGGCCGCGAGGCCCGCGACGGTCGGCGAGCCGAACAGCATCCGCACCGACACCTCGTCGGTGTCGAGCCGCTCGCGCAGCACCGCGACGATGGCTGTGGCGAGCACCGAGTCACCGCCGACGGCGAACAGCGAGTCGTCCGAACCGATCCGTTCCAGGCCGATCACCTCCGCCCAGACGTCGGCGATGACCCGTTCGAGCGGGGTCCGCGGCGCCCGGGCGTCCGGGCGCGCCCCGCCGGACGCGGCCACCTGCCGCAGGACGGCCTGCCGGTCGATCTTCCCGTTCGCCGTGAGCGGCAGGTCGTCGAGGACCACGACGATCCGCGGCACCATGTGGACCGGCAGCCGGGCGTCGAGGTCCGCGCGCAGCCACGCCTCGTCGAGCTCGCGCGCGGAGCTCCCGACCGGGTCGGGGCGCACGGCGAGCGCGAGCGCGCGCGTCGCCCCCTCCACGACGACGGCGACGGCGGCGTCCACCCCGTCGATCTCGAGAGCCGCGGCCTCCACCTCGCCGAGCTCGATCCGGTAACCGTTGATCTTGACCTGGTTGTCCCGGCGCCCCAGGAACTCGACGACGCCGTCCGGCCGGTAGCGGGCCATGTCCCCGGTGCGGTACCAGCGCACCCCGTCCTCGACGAGGAAGCGGTCCGCGGTCCGCTCCGGATCCCCCCGGTAGCCGTGGGACACTCCCGCGCCACCGATCCACAGCTCTCCCGCGACCCAGTCCGGCGCGGGCCGACCGAGGTGGTCGACGACGCGGAGCCGCACCCCGTCGAGCGGGGTGCCGTAGGGGACGCAGCTCCAGTCCGCCGGCACCTCCTCGACGGGTTGCCAGGTGGAGTGGATCGCGGTCTCGGTCGTCCCGCCCAGGCCTGCGAAGGCGCAGCCGGGCACCCGCTCCCGCAGTCGGCCGGGGAGGTCGGTCCCCACCTTGTCGCCGCCGAGCAGCACCTGGCGCAGGGTGTCCCCCAGCTCGGCGTCGCTGCGGAGCAGGGCGTCGAGCAGGGCAGGCACGCAGTTCAGCACGGTCACCCGGTGCTCGCGCACGAGCTCGGCCCAGTGCCGCGCCTCCTGCCGCCGCTCCTGGTCGAGGACGACCACGGCGCCCCCCACGGCGAGCACGGCGAAGATGTCGAAGACCGAGAGGTCGAAGTCGAGCGCGGACACCATGAGGGTGCGGTCCTGCGCACCCAGCCGGAGCCGGCGGACCAGGTCCCGGATGGTGGCCATCGCGGCGCGGTGCGGCACCTCGACGCCCTTGGGCTCCCCGGTGGACCCGGACGTGAACAGCACGTAGGCGGGCTGCTCCGGGTCCACGGGCTCGGGTTGCGCCAGCGGCTCGTGCGCCGCCAGCTCGTCGAGCGCGACGCGGCCGGGCCCCGGCTCGGCCGCGAGGGTGATCCGGTGCCCGGAGACGGCCGCGATCCGCCCGGTCCGCGCGGGCGGCTGCTCGACGCCCACCGGGACGTAGGTCCCGCCGGCCGCCAGAACTCCGAGCACCGCCACGATCTGGTCCGGACCGCGCGGCAGGGTGACTGCCACGGTCTCACCGGGCACGACGCCGCGGGCCCGTAGTCCCGCCGCGACCCGCAGCGCCCGCCCGGCCAGCTCGCCGTGGGTCAGCGACCCGCCGTCCCAGAGCACCGCGGGCCGGTGCGCCGTGGAGGAGCGGACGGCGTCGAAGAAGTCCCCGTGGAGCAGCTCGGGAAGGACCGCCCGGGCCGTGTCGTCGGCCCGCGCCCGGACCGCTCGCTGGTCCTGCGGCAGCAGGTCCCCGACGGGGCGTTCCCATGCGGCGTCGTCGGCGAGCGACTCGACAAGGCGGGTGAAGGCGCCGAACATCGCGGCGGGCACGCCGTCGGCGAACTCGTTCGCGCGGACGTCCCAGTTGACGAGGATACCGCCGTCGATCTCGCTCGTCTGGGAGTCGAGGACGACCTGGGGGCCCTGGGAGATGATCCACACGGGGTCCCCGAAGCACCGCCTGGCCCGCGCGTCGAAGAGCTCGCCCAGGTCCAGGCCGCTGGTGAACACGACCGGCGCCAGCACCTGGTCGCCCGCCAGCCTGCCGAGGTCGCGGAGCACCTCCAACCCGGTGTAGGCGCTGTGTGCCGCGTCGGCGTGCAGCTGGGCCTGGACGGCCCGGGCCCGGTCGAGGAAAGTGGCCTGCTCGCGCAGGTCGATCTCGAGCATGACGGACCCGGTGAAGTCGCCGACGACCTCGTCGACGGCCGGGTGGACGGGCTCACGGTCGAACAGGGGCACGTTGAGCAGGAACCGGTCCTGTGCGCTCCAGTAGCCGACCACCTCCGCGAAAGCCGCCGCGACCGCCGCCGAGGCGGTCACCCCGCGGGACCGCACGGCGCGGGTCAGGGCCGCCCGACGCTCGGGGTCGAGAAAGAAGGACAGCCGCTCCGCGCGGGCAGGCCCGGCGTGGCCCGCCCGCAGCGGGAGCTCCGGCGCGCCGGGCAGGAGCTCCAGCCGCTCCGCCCAGTAGCGCTGCGCCTCGGCCCGCGCATCCGCGCGCTGCGCGGGGCGGGCGGCCCGGTAGTCGCGGTACTCGTAGGAGAGTGGAGGGAGGGTCCCGCCGTTCTCGTAGGCCCTGGCGAGATCGGCGAGCAGCACCCGGTAGCTCACGGCGTCCGCGGCGATCATGTCGACGTCGAGGTGCAGACGGGTGGGGGCCGTCCGGTCCGGGGCGACCTCCGGCGGGAGCAGGCTCAGCTCGGCCCGGAAGACCTCGCCCGCGCCGATGTCGAGCAGCTCGTGTGACATCCGCTGTCGAGTGTCCTCCAGGCGAGTCCGGGCCTCGTCCGCCGCGAGCGCCCGCAGGTCGTGGACGTGCAGGCCGTTCCACCCCCGCGCGGGCGCCGGTGCGACCCGTTGCCGCCCGTTGTCCCCGACGACGACTCTGAGCATCGCGTGCCGCCGGACCACGGCGTCGAACGCCGCGCGCAGCCGATCGGGATCCACCCCGCTGCCGTCGAACTCGAGATACAGATGGGGGGCCACGCCACCCAGCCGCTGGGTCGGATCGCGCCCGATCCAGTAGGCGTGCTGCAGGAGGGCGAGGTCGAACTCCCGGTCGACGGCGCGGTCCGAGGTGGCGGCCGGGACCGCCTCCTCGATTGTCGGCTCCCGACGTTCCACCAGCAGCCGGGCCCACTCCGCCAGCGTGGGCTGCTCGGCCAGGTCGGCGAAGCCGATGCGGTACCCGTCGGCGCGGAACCGGGACACCAGCCGCATGAGGGCGATGGACTGCAGGCCCTGCTCGAACAGGCTGCTCCCCGGGTCGACGTCGTCGACGTCCTCCTCGACGAGGTCCGCGACCAGCTGCCGCAGCTCGTCGACCGTGATCTGCCGGTCCGCCGGTGCGGTCATCGGCTGGCGATCTGGTCGACGGCCCCGGGTACCGGCTCGGCCGGGTCGATCCCGAGCTTCACCACGCGGTTGTCGCCGTCGACGTGGACGACGCGGGCGATGTGGTCGGCCGCCACCGAGTCGGGGATCTGCTGGAAAGCCATGATGATGGTCAGGTCACCGGGATGCACCAGGTGCGCGGCGGCGCCGTTGATCCCGATCACCCCGCTACCACGTTCGCCGGTGATCGCATAGGTGACCAAGCGGGCCCCGTTGGTGATGTCGACGATCTGGACCTGCTCACCCTCGATCAGGCCGGCCGCATCCATCAGGTCCGCGTCGATGGTCACCGATCCCACGTAGTGCAGGTCCGCCTGGGTGACTGTCGCGCGATGGATCTTGCCGCTGAGCAGCGTACGGCTGGCCTCCGGGCGGTACACCGATGTCAAGGAACACTCCTTCCGCGAACAGCAGCACGCTGCTGCCCCCGAGGGCACGGAACTGGGCTGAGGACGGGCACGACGAGGACGGTGGGTGGACTCGGTGGACACCTCGCCCACCCACCGTCGGGAACGGGATCAGGCTGCGGCGACCGCGGTCGCCGGGTCCCCGTCCGCTGCCGAGGTCAGCTTCGGGACGAGGTTCTTCAGGGTGTACGGGATGCTGAGGACGGTCGAGTAGGTCAACGCGAGCCCCTGGTCGGCGTTGGTGAACACGTCTCGGCCCTGCAGGTGGACGGGCTGCGCCAGGTACACCGGGTTCTGCTCCACGGTGGCCCCCGGAATCGTGATCCAGACCAGGACGTCCGCCGCGTTGAGCTTGCCGGACTCTTCGAAGCTGAGCGTCGACACGTCGGCCAGACCCGGCACGGAGGAGTCCATGCCCAGGCCGGTGAGAACGCCGTACCGGACGTCCGTGGGCGGGGTCGGATATGCCTCGCCCGCCCCGAAGTCGGCCGCGATCAGCACCTTCTTGCCCACGAGCGCGGGGTTGGCCGCCTTGGCCGCGGCGATCTCACCCTCGGTGTCCGTGATCACCTTCTCGGCTTCGGCCGACTTCCCGAGAGCCTTGCCCACCGTCCGTGTCGTCGCCTGCCACGGCGCACCGAAGACCGGGTAGGCCGAGTCCGGCGCCACCACCGGGGCGATCTTCGAGAGCTGGTCGTACTCCGCCTGCGTGATGGAGGACCAGATGGCGATGATGAGGTCGGGCTTCTGCGCCACGACCTCCTCGATGTTGATCGCGGTCGACTGGTCCGACAGCTCGACCGGGCGCGTGGCACCGACACTCGACTCGTTCCACGGATGGAACGCCGCCCCACGCCACGCACTCACCGCGACCGGGGTCACGCCGAGGGCGAGAACCGTGTCGTGGTCCGTGGACCCCACCGTGACGACCCGCTTCGGCTCCGCCTGGATCACCGTGGACCCGTAGATGTGACCGATTGTGACCGGGAACGCCGACTGAGACGGCGGTGCGCTCGCGTCGCCCTGCTCAGGGCCACCACTGGCACAACCCGATAAACCCAAGACTGCCGACGCCACCAGCGCCGCTAGGACCGTCCTCGACGACTTAAGCACGAATCGGACACTATCATTAGGCTAGCCTAACTCCAAGGGCCCTGCGACGGATCCTCGTCTCTCCGAACCACGGCAGCACCGTGCCCGCACGCCGACCGCCCGAGCAGCACAGTCGTGGAACTCAGGCGCCGCAGCAGCACACGATTCCACCCTGCGATGCAGTTGTCTTACAACCACGCCATAGCCTACAGGGCCCGACGCCGACACCTCGAAATTGATGGGCCAGGGGGACGGCGGCGGCGAGGGGTTCCGGTCCACCACGCGCACCTACGACCAGCAGGTCGACATCAGTCAGAAGCTGACGAACGACCCTCGAGGATTCGTAGTCGCAGCCACGAGGATCTTCTGCCCTCACTTCGCACCGCGACTGCCGGCCGGGAGCATCTGAAGCTCGGCCTCACACATGCGACGGCGACGAGCCCCGTGTACGGGAGTTCCACCGACTCGCAGTCCGGTCCCGTCCTCGGGCCGCGTCCGCACAGTCCGCGAAATCCGGACAACCGCGGTCCTGGATTGGGGTCAGACTCAGATCTTGCTCTGAGTCTCGAACTCCAGCGGTGAGAGCCAGCCCAACGCGCTGTGGCGACGGCGCCGGTCGTGTCGGACCTCGAGGTACTCGAAGATCGCGTTGGCCGGCTCGATGCGCGTCCTCCACCTCCGCCGGTCGAGCAGCTCGACTTGCATCCGCGACCAGAACGACTCGATGACGGCGTTATCGAAGCAGTCCGCGATGCTGCCCATCGACGGCACCAGCCCGGAGGCCTCGGCTCCGTCGGTGAAGGCCCAGGACCCCCCCCTGCATCCCACGGTCGGAGTGGATCACTGCGCCGGCCGGAGGGTCGCGAGACTCGATGGCCATCCCCAGCGCGTTCGTGACCAACGCCGCGGTGGGCGAGGCATCGATCGACCAGCCCACGACTCTACGCGAGTACACGTCGAGCACCACCGCGCAGTAGACCTCGCCCTCCCTCGTCGGGTGCTCGGTGATGTCGGTGACCCACAGCCGGTTCGGGCTTCGGCGGGCGAAGC
>NZ_BAABGT010000043.1:0-7508 GCF_039541715.1 Pseudonocardia xishanensis | reverse complement strand
CCGCGGCGGGCGCCGACGAGTAGGTGGCGCAGCCGGCGAGCGCGGCGCAGCCCGCCGCGCAGGTGCCTGCGAGCATCGCGCGTCGGTCGAACGTGGTGGTCATGGCGTACTCCGCTCTAGAACGTCAGGCCCTTGGTGCTGAAGAACCACACCGAGGAGGTCAGGAACAGGCCGGTGAGCAGCACGAACACCAGACCGCCGAACAGCGGCAGGGCCCAGCGGGGGGCGTCGCGCTTCGGGAGCAGCAGCATCTTCGCGGCGAACGCACCGTAGAAGAAGCAGCCGAACAACGAGTGAATCATGACCCGGGCGGACGAGTCCTCGTAGCCCAGGGCGTAGAGGCAGTGCACGGCGACCGGAATGGTCAGCAGCACCGCGGCGCGGCCGGACCAGCGGTGCAGGGTGGCCGTGCGCGGGCCCGCGGGACGGGTCTTCGCCAGTCGGCCGTACATCCGCATCGAGGTCCGCAGCTGGACCAGGACGAGGGCGAACGCCGCCGCGGTCAGCCAGCTCTTCGCCGCGAGGCCGGACGAGAAGCCTGCGATGCTGATCGCGGTTCCGGCGCCCTCGTGCAGCCGGGCGTAGACCCCGAGACCGACCGACAGCGCGATCCCGACGACCACGGGGACCAGCAGCGCCGCCGTCCGGCCGCGGCGCGGGGCGGCGGGCTGCTCCGCCTCCGGGGCGACGGGGGCGTCGAACTCGTCGTCGTAGTCCGGGCGGTCCCAGTCGTCGGCCGCGGGGCCGGTGTCCCAGCCGCTGCGGTCGGCGTGCGTCCAGAGGTCCTCGCGGTCCCCCTGCGCGGCCCAGGCCCGAGCGACCCGAGGGTCGGCGACCGGGTCGATCTCCGGCGGGCCCGGCTGTGCCGGGACGACGGGGATCACCTCCGTGCGGGGGTCGTCGCCGGGATCCACGTAGGCACCCGGGTCGTAGGCGGGGTCGTAGGCGACCTGCGGCGACACACCGGGGTGCGCGGCAGGCTCGGAGCCTGCCGGGTCGTACGCGGCGGGGTCCGTGACGGGGTGCAGGGCCGGGTGGGTGGGCGGGTCGTACGGGTTCGGCTCCACGGGGTCGCCGTGGTCGACGGCGGGGCCGGGATCGACGCGGTACGGGGAGGGAGGCATCTCGGGGTCCTTCGGGGTCAGGCGGAGCCGAGCCGGGTGAGGGTGGCGTGGTCGGTGGCCGGGCCCGTGGACCGCTTCGGCTGGGCCGAGAACGGCCAGCTCTTGTCACCGACCGACACCGTGCCGAGGACCGCGCCCTCGGTCGCGTTCGCGGTGAGCTCGCCGTCGACGCCGCTGAGCTGCAGCTCGCCGCCGTTGTCGGTGCCCTCGAACCACGACTCGATCTTCTTGCCGTCGCACACGTACGCGACGACCCGGCCGCCCTCCACGCCCACCGCGAGGGTGACCTCGTTGCCCGCGGAGCGCCCGGCGAAGGTGCCCGCCACGGCCGGTGCCGCCGTGGGCGCGGACCCGGTGGCCGTCTGGGGAGCCGCCTGAGGAGCAGCCGCCTGGGGAGCGGCCTGCTGGGGCGCGGCGGGAGCGCCGCCGTACGAGCCGCCGTACGCGTCGCCGGAGGAGTCGGCGGCGGGCGCCGACTGGGCCGCCGGGGTCACGGTCTGCTCGGCGGGGGCCGCCACCACCGTGTTCACGGCGAAGACGGAGACGCCGACCGCCAGTACGGCGAGGAGCGTCAGCACGGGGCCGTGTCTCTTCATGGGAGGTCCTGTTCTTCGCGGGGAGCGATTCACCTCGGGACACGGCTCCCGGGCCCGGACGGTTCACCGGATCCGGAGGAGAATTCGCGCTGAACCGTTCGGCTCGGCCGTCCGTGTCGCCGGTGTGGACTTCGCTACCCTCACCGCTCCCCGCCTCGTGCGTGGTCGTGAGGCACCGCAGGTCGGGGCACCGCAGGTCGGGGCACCGCAGGTCGGGGCAACCCAGTCGGAACCGGGAGCGTGCATGGTCGGGTCGTCAGGTCACCGGGCACGCGGGCGCACCCGCGAGGGGAAGGGCCCCCGGGATCCGGACGAGGCCCTGATCCGCGCGGTCTACGCGGAGCACGGGCGGGCGCTGCTGGCGTTCACCACCCGGCTGCTCGGGGACCGGGCGGCCGCCGAGGACGTCGTGCAGGAGGTCCTCGTGCGGGCCTGGCAGCACTCGGACGTGCTCACCAACGGCCGCGGCTCGGTGCGCAGCTGGCTGCTCACCGTGGCCCGCAACCTGGTCACCGACCGGGTCCGGGCCCAGCGGGCCCGGCCCGCCGAGGTGGAGGAGGAGGCCGCTCCCCCGGCGGCGACCCGCGACCACGCCGACAGCGTGGTCGACGCCCTCACCGTGCTCCCCGCGCTGGAACGGCTCTCGCCGGACCACCGGGACGTCCTCGCGGAGGTCTACTTCCGCGGGCGCTCGCTCCCGGAGGCCGCCGAGGTCCTGGGGGTCCCCACGGGGACCGTGAAGTCCCGCTCGTACTACGCGCTGCGCGCCCTGCGCAGCGCGCTCGGCCCGGCCGCGATGGACACCGAGGGGGTGCCCGCCTCATGACCACCTGTGGAAGCGTCGACGGTGGAGACCTGTCCGCCCACGTCCTGGGCCTGCTCGACCTCGACGAGCAGGCGGCGGTCGAGCGCCATCTCGAGACGTGCGCGCAGTGTCGCGCCGAGTGGGAGGACCTGCGTGACATGACGCGGACCCTGGACGAGCTCCCCGACGAGGCCCTCCTCGAGGGCCCGCCCGACAGCGACCTGGTGCTGCACCGTGCGCTGCGGGAGATCCGGGACGAACGCGCGCGCGAGCGCCGCCGCAGGCTGCTCACCCGCGGGATCGCCGCCGTGGTCGTGGGCGCCGCGCTGCTCGGCGGCGGGGTCGTGGCCGGTCGGACCCTCGCGCCGCAGGCCCCGACCTCCTCGGTCACGGCGTCGGGCCAGACCTTCGAGACCACCCAGGGCGTCGTCTCGGCCGCGATCACCGTGACGCCTGCGAACGGTTGGGTGCGGCTGGCGGCGAACGTCAAGGGCGTGCCCGCGGGCGAGCACTGCAGGCTCGTGGTCGTCGCGAAGGACGGCACGGAGGAGATCGCGGGCGGCTGGGTCGTGCCGCCGCAGGGCGAGGCGGGCGGCGTCCGCGTGGACGGGGCCGCAGGCATCTCCCCGGACCAGGTCAGGTCGGTCGTCGTCGAGAACTCCGCGGGCGAGCGGTACGCGACCGTGACCGTCTGAGCGCCGAGCTGGGCCCGAGGTGGGTGGGGATCACACTCCGCTGATGTTCTACGGGGTGTAGAAATGGATCCGGAACCTCTACAGCGCGTAGAAGTTCGGGAGGAGCCCCGCCATGGCACTGGACCTGGCCCGTTGGCAGTGCGGCATCACGACGATCTACCACTTCCTGTTCGTCCCGTTGACGATCGGGCTGTCCGTGGTCGTCGCCTCCCTCCAGACCGCCTGGCACCGCACCGGCCGCACCGAGTACCTGCGGGCCACCAGGTTCTTCGGCAAGCTGTTCCTGATCAACTTCGCCATGGGCGTGGTGACCGGGATCGTGCAGGAGTTCCAGTTCGGGATGAACTGGAGCGCGTACTCGACCTTCGTCGGGGACGTGTTCGGCGCCCCGCTGGCCATGGAGGCGCTGCTCGCGTTCTTCCTCGAGTCGACCTTCATCGGGCTGTGGATCTTCGGCTGGGACAAGCTCCCCCGCCGCGTGCACCTGGCCTGCATCTGGGCCGCCGCGATCGGCACGAACCTCAGCGCGTACTTCATCCTCGCGGCCAACGCCTGGATGCGGCACCCGGTCGGGTTCGCGATCGACCCGGTCACCGGGCAGGCCCGACTGACGAGCATCTGGGCCGTGCTGAGCAACGACCAGGCCTGGTCGACCTATCTGCACGTCGTCTCGGCGGCGTTCCTCGCCGCGGGCCTGTTCGTGGCCGCGGTCAGCGCCTACAAGCTGCTGAAGGACGAGGACCGGCGTGAGCACGAGCTGTTCCGCCGGACCCTGCGGACGGGGTTCGTGGTCACCGCGATCGCCGGTGTCGTCGTCGCGGTCTCGGGCGACCACCAGGCCAAGCTGATGGCGCAGTACGAGCCGATGAAGCTCGCGAGCGCCGAGGCCCTGTGGGACGACGAGCACGCGGCCGGGTTCTCGATCTTCGCCGTCGGCGACGTCCAGGACGGCCGCAACCACGTCAACGTCCAGGTGCCGGGGCTCCTCGCGTTCCTCGCCACGGGCGACTTCGCAGGCGACGTGCAGGGCATCAACGACATCCAGAGCCGCTACGAGCAGGTCTTCGGCCCCGGGACCTACATCCCGAACGTCGGGCTCCTGTACTGGGCGTTCCGGATGATGATGGGTCTGGGGACGGCGGGCGTGGCGGTCTCGGTCGTCGGGCTGTGGCTGACCCGGCGCGGGCGGCTGTTCCGCTGGGACTGGCAGTACCGACTCGTCGTGGCCGCCCTGCCCGCGGCGCTGCTGGCGAACGTCTTCGGCTGGATCCTCACCGAGATGGGCCGCCAGCCCTGGACGGTCGTGGGCGAGCTGCTGACCGCGCACAGCGTCTCCCCCGGGGTCAGCCTCACCGAGGTCGCGATCTCGCTCAGCGCGTTCACGCTGATCTACGCCGTGCTGGCGGTCGTCGAGTTCGGCCTGCTGGCGCGGTACGTGAAGGCGGGCACCGCGGCCGTCATGCCGTTCCCCGCGGACGACGCCGTCGAGCCCGAGAAGACCGACGACCGCGTCCCGGCGTTCGTCTACTAGGAGCCGATCATGGATCTCGCCGTCGTCTGGTTCGTCGCCATCGCCGTCCTGTGGACCGGCTACCTCGTGCTGGAGGGGTTCGACTTCGGCGTCGGCGCCCTGCTCCCGGTGCTGTCCCGGGACGACACCGACCGCCGCGTGATGATCAACTCGATCGGGCCCGTCTGGGACGGCAACGAGGTCTGGCTGATCACCGCCGTCGGCGCCACGTTCGCCGCGTTCCCGGCCTGGTACGCCTCGATGCTGTCCGGCTTCTACCTGCCGATGCTGCTGGTCCTGCTCGCGCTGATCGGCCGCGGGGTGGCCTTCGAGTACCGCGGCAAGGTCGACTCGGTCACCTGGCGGCGGCGCTGGGACGCGGTGATCGTCGCCGGCAGCACGCTGCCCGCCTTCCTGTGGGGGTTGCTCTTCGCCAACCTGGTCCGCGGGCTCGAGATGGGCCCCGACCACGTCGTGACGACGTCGGTGTTCGGCCTGTTCACCGGGTACGCGGTGCTCGGCGGGCTGCTCACGCTGACCCTGTTCCTGCTGCACGGCGCGGTGTTCCTCGCGCTCAAGACCGACGGTCCGGTGCGGCTGCGGGCGCGGTCGTTCGCGGCGTGGGCGGCGCTCGCGGTGCTGCCCCTGCTCGTGGCGTTCACCGGGTGGACGCAGGCGCGCAGCGGGACGGGCTGGACGCTGGTCCCGGCGCTGGTCTCGGTGGTGGCGCTCGCGCTGGGCGCAGGCCTGGTCCGGCGCGGCCGCGAGGGCTGGGCCTTCACCGCGACCGCGGTCTCGGTCGCCGCGCTGGCCGTGCTGGTCTTCGGCGCGCTGTTCCCCGAGGTCCTGCCGTCGAGCACCGACCCGGCCTTCGCGCTGACCGTGCGGAACGCGGCGTCGGCGCCCTACACGCTGACGGTGATCAGCTGGGTGACGGTGGTGTTCCTGCCGCTCGTACTCGGCTACCAGGCCTGGAGCTACTGGGTGTTCCGGAGGCGGGTGAGCCGCGACCACATCCCCGCGGCGCACTGACGATGGTCGACTCCGCACGCTCCGTCTCCACGATGAGACCCCTCGATCCCCGACTGCTCAGGACCGCGAGCGCCGTCCGCACCCACCTGCTCGTCGCGGCCGTGTGCGGGGCGGCCCTGACCGGGCTGATCCTGCTGCAGGCCTGGCTGGTGGCGCAGGTGCTCGCCGGCGTGGGTTCCGGGCTCGGCGGACTCGGCGCGCTGATCGGGGCGGTCGCCGTCGTGGCCCTCGCCCGGGCCGGGCTCGCGTACGGCGCGGAGGCCGCGGCGCTGCGCAGCGCGGCGAAGGCCAAGTCGCAGCTGCGCAGGCGGCTCGTCGACCACGCCACGACCGGCACCCCCCGCAACGCGGGCGAGCTGGTCACCCTCGCCACCCGGGGCCTCGACGCGCTCGACGACTACTTCGCCCGCTACCTCCCCCAGCTCGTCCTCGCCGTCCTGGTGCCGGTGGCGGTGCTGGTCGTCGTCGCGGGGGCGGACTGGGTCTCGGCCGTCGTCATCGCGGTCACCCTGCCGCTGATCCCCCTGTTCATGGCGCTGGTCGGGATGCACACCCAGGCCCGCACCGCGCGGCAGTGGGCGCTGCTGGAGAAGCTGGGCGGGCACTTCCTGGACGTCGTCGAGGGCCTCCCGACGCTCGCCCTGTTCCGCCGGGCCAAGGCCGAGGCCGCGCTCGTCCGGAAGGTCACCGACCAGCACCGCGAGGCCACGATGGGCACGCTGCGGGTGGCGTTCCTGTCCGCCTTCGTGCTGGAGGTGCTGGCCACGCTCGCCGTCGCACTGGTGGCCGTGGAGATCGGGTTCCGGCTGCTCTACGGACAGCTGGACTTCGCGACCGCGCTGTTCGTGCTGATCCTCGCGCCCGAGGCGTACCTGCCGCTGCGCGAGGTCGGCGCCCGGTTCCACGCGTCGATGGAGGGGATCGCCGCGGCGGAGCAGGTGTTCGCGGTGCTGGACTCCCCCACCGGTGCCGCCGCGGGCCGCCGACCCGCCCCGCGCGGGGACCTGGTGTTCGACGGCGTGACCGTCCGGTACCCGGAGCGCACCGCCCTCGACGGCCTGGACGTGCGACTCCCCGCCGGGCGCACCACCGTCGTGACCGGGCCGAGCGGGGCGGGCAAGTCCACGCTGCTGGGGCTGCTGCTGCGGTTCACCGCACCCACCGCGGGCCGGATCACCGTCGACGGGGTGGACCTCGCCGACGTCGACCCCGCGGCCTGGCGCCGGGAGATCGCCTGGGTGCCGCAGGATCCGCACCTCTTCGCCGACAGCCTCGCCGACAACATCCGGCTCGGCGCACCCGACGCGTCGATGGACGACGTCCGGCGGGCGGCCTCGGCCGCCGAGCTGGACGAGGTCGCCGCCGCGCTCCCCGAGGGGTTCGCGACCCTCCTCGGGGAGCGCGGCACGCGGTTGTCGAGCGGGCAGCGCCAACGGGTCGCCCTGGCCAGGGCCTTCCTGCGGGACGCCCCGATCGTGCTGCTCGACGAGCCCACCGCCCACCTCGACCCGGCCAACGCCGCCGCCGTCCGACGGGCGGTGAGCAGGCTCGTGGAGGGCCGCACCGCGGTGATCGTGACCCACGACCCGGCCTGGACGGAGGCGGACCACCACGTCCGGCTGAGTCCCGCGGACCGCGCCGACGGCACGAAACGTGCACCCACACCGCCCAGCGACCCCGCTGACCCCGCTGACCGCGCTGACCGCGCTGACCGCGCTGACCGCGCTGACCGCGCTGACCGCGCTG
>NZ_BAABGT010000042.1:0-7322 GCF_039541715.1 Pseudonocardia xishanensis | reverse complement strand
CATCGCCCAACAGGGTGCGGTGGCCTGAACGTCAGCCTCACGCAGACCCAGGACGGTTCACATGTACCTCTGCAGAAGCAGCCCTCCGCGCCGCCATCTCGGCGGTCGGGATGGGAGCCGTGGCCGTCGGGCTTCTGCTCGTCGTTCCAGCCGCCTTCGGCTGGGGCGACGTCAAATTGCTGCCCAGCCTGGCCGCCGCCACGTCGTTTGTCGGCTGGCAATGCTTCGCCTTGGGCATCGGACTGTGCAGCGTGCTGCTGCTGGTCTCCGCCGTCACCGCCGCTCTCGATCGTCGCAGCGGGGACGTCCCCTACGGTCCGGCGCTTGTCCTCGGCTCCCTCACGGCCATCGTCCTCGCCCTGTAAGAGCCAGCGATTCAGCGGATGGGCGCACCAGGCTCGCGAGCGGCGCCGTTCGTCTCGATGCGTCGAGTGGGCGGCGGGACCTGGTTCCCGCCCGGGCGATGGAACTGCTCGACGTCGCTGTCCGGGAAGAACGCGTCACCTGCGACCTCGAACGCTCCATGGACGATGAGCTGGCGGCCAGGTTCCACGAACGCCTTCGCCGCCTGCTTGCGGGCGTAGGCGAACGAGTGCGCACAGGTGTTGAAGGCGAACTGGTCCCGTACCTCGAACGCGACGCGACCGAGCTGAACCCGGAGGAACGGCCGCGGCGGGTCCCCCTTCGTCTTGCCGGCCGTCACGGCGCACGCCGGCAGGCCGATCGCGTTGGCCGCGATCGCCGGCTCCGGCATCCCCCTCAGCGCCCGGACCAGCCGGAAGTCGCCGGAGTTGGGAAGCATGTCGGCGGCGTTCTGCGCCTGCTCCCATACCTTGTGGAAGTGCTCGGCGGTCTTCTCCTCGTGGATGTAAATCAGGATCTTCCCGATCCGGACGCTCACAGCGGCGTCGTCCGTTCCGGGGTGGATGATCTGCACGTCGGTGTTCTGCGGGCCGACCACTCTCGCGGTCGCCATGACCGCCTGCTCCTGGCTGCGGCCGACGCTCATCGGCCACCACCTGGGCTGGGGCTGGGGGTGTCGCACATGCCGACGAGAGTCAGCCTCGGGTGCGCACTTGCTGTTCGCGTTCGTTCTCGTTCGCAGGGTGGCGGGCTACCGGCGCGTCCGGACTGACACCGTGGACCATCTGGGCAGCTGCCATGAACGCCGCGCGAGCCCACGGTCGTGCGTGGCTGCGCTCGGCGATCGCGAGCGCCAACCGAGCGAGCGCGAACGTCAGCTCCACCCCGCCGTTGTCCGCACCGATCGCGAGCCTGCGTGCGAGCAGGAGCCGCCTCGCGACGGACCGCAAGTCGACGCCTTCACCACCGGCGCTCTGCCGTGGCCGGGTCCCCCGGACGCGGTCCGCGGCTGCGGCGAACCGGAACCGGTCTGACGGGTCCGTGGTCGCGGACAGCGCCGTCAGCATGTCCCCCAACCCGTCGGCGGCATCCTGCGGCGCGGCCTTTCCGGCCTCGACCGCGTCGGCGACACGCCGCACCTGATCCGCGGCACTCGAGGGGCGAATTCGCCGCTGCTCCACTGGTCCTGCCTCTTCCCACCGTTGCTGTAAGCGGGGCAACGACAGGTCAGGGGCCAGCTGACTGCCCGAGTAGAACACCGGCTCGCCCGACGCGATCAGGTCCGGCGAGACCGCCACCTTGTAGCCGATCGCATCCCCCGACGGTGCCCGCCGGATTTCCACCAGCAGGCCCTCTCGCTGCAGCGCCTGCTCGAACTCCTCCACCGACGACGCCCGCAGCGCAGCCCGCCGCGCGGCACCCCGCAGAACATCCCGGGCCGGGCGCCTCGACTCCCGCTCCGACTTCGCCAACTCACCGCGAGTCGGCCTCTTGCTCGCCGCGCCGTCGGCGGACGGGGTGACCGTCAACCCGAGCCGGGCCTCGATCCGCTGGGCGCTCGCCCGCAGCTTCGGATAGTCGTTGCGCGGCCAGAACCGCTTGCTCGAGTCCTGACGGACCAGGACCGCAGCGATGTGGATGTGGTCGTCGGCGTGTCTGACGGCGACCCACCGAGGTCCGCCCGGATCGTCCCGCTCGGCGATCCCGGCGTCATGGAGCACCTCGCGCGCGATCTTCGCCCACTGCTCGTCCGGCAGCACCCGATCAGCGCCCGAGAGACGAACTGAGCAGTGCCAGACATACCCCCGCCCCGCGTCCCTCGGCTCTCGGAGTGGAAGCCCAGCGGCGACTGCGGGTGCCTGCATCGCCCGGATCAGAGGGCCGAGCTCGAGGTCGTGCTCGCCCGGCCCTCGCTGTTCTGGCTGCCAGCCGCTGTCGCGGCCGTCCCAGGACGCGACCACCCGCGGCCGGACATGCTCATCCGCCACACCAGGCCCGAACAGGTACGCCAGCAGACCGCCCGCCCGCCACCCGTGGACGACCTTCGCGATCACCGACGGCCGGGTGTGGACGCCACGATTCGGTCCAGGACCTCATCAAGCTGCTGCAGGCGCGCAGCGACCGCGTCCGCACTCACCCCACCTGCGCTGGCGATAGCCGACAGCTCAATACGCACCCGCACCAACTCCGCGACCATGCTCCGCCGCCGATCCCGCCGCGCGGCCGGAGTGGCCGCCTCGACCGCCTGCTCCCCAACCCACGCGGCCACCGCAGTCCCGGTCCGACGAGCCGCAGCGAGCACCAACCCGTACTCCGACGTGGAGAACGCGACCCGAACAGACCGAGCACGCCGACCAGACAGACGAGGACGGCGAACAGCATGAGTACCCATGTGCGCCAGAGTCTCTGGACATCAGGCCTACGCCGTTCGCACTCGCTCACCAGCTCGCAACCTAGAAACCCAGCCCGAACCCCGCGCCGACAAGAACCACCATGACAAGGCCCAACGTCACCCACGTTTGCCAGCCACTCCTCTGGCCGCTTGGCCGCAGCGGCCACGAGGTACCCGCTCGTCGCCGATTCCCCTACCGCGGCTCCGCCCATTACCGGGCGAGGATTTGGAGGGAGCCGTCTCCCATGGCTGCAGGGGCCGTTCAGGCTCCGGGATAGCGCTGCAACGCCGCCAGGCACCACGCACCACGCCTCGGCGCACGCGCCATGCAGCTGATCACGGCAACGACGGACACCACGACAACACGGCTAGTACTGCAACGGCAGTTGGGCGTGTCGTGAGAGGGTTTAGCCTGGTCGGGCGGTGATGATCACCGTGTGTTTGATCTTGTCAGGTGGGTGGCCTCGTTGGACGCGGTGGTGGAGCTGATCTCGGGCCGGTTCCGCAGGGCCGAGCCGCGCCGCCGGGTCGGGACCTACCTGCGCGGACTGCTCGCCGGGCTCGAGCGCAAGAACGGCTGGACGCTGGCCGAGCACGCCGGGGCGGTCTCGCCGGACGGGATGCAGCGACTGCTGCGCACCGCGGACTGGGACGTCGACGGGGTCCGCGACGACCTGCGCGGCTACGTCCTCGACGAGCTCGGCGACACCGCGAGCGGGGTGTTCGTGGTCGACGAGACCGGGTTCATCAAGAAGGGTGTGCGCTCGGCCGGGGTGCAGCGCCAGTACACCGGCACCTCCGGGAAGATCGACAACTGTCAGCTCGGGGTGTTCCTGGCCTACGCCTCGACCAAGGGTCGGGCGTTGATCGACCGGGAGCTCTACCTGCCGGTCTCCTGGACCGAGGACCGGGAACGCTGCAGCCGTGCCGATGTCCCCGACGACGTCGAGTTCGCGACGAAGCCGCAGCTCGGGACGGCGATGCTGGCCCGCGCCCACGTCGCCGGGGCGCTGACGTCGGGGTCGTGGGTGACCGCGGACGAGGCCTACGGACAGAATCCCGGTTTCCGTGAGTGGTTGGCCGAGCGGGAGATCCCGTTCGTGCTCGCCACCCGCAACGACGACCTGCTGACCAGCCCGGACGGCAACCGCCGCCCCGCGAAGGTCCTCGCCACGATCGCCGGGGCGCGCGATCCCGAGACCGGGCAGACCGGGTGGGAGCGGCGCTCGATCGGCCCCGGCGCGCACGGTGAGCGGGTCTACGACTGGACCGCGGTCGCCCTCGACACCGACGGCCTCCCCGCCGGTTGGGGGCACTGGCTCCTGGTCCGCCGCCAGACCGAGGCACCCGAGGGCAAGACGGTCCGTGAGCTGGCCTTCTACCGCTGCGCCGCCCCCGCCGACACCCCGCTCCGCGAGCTGGTCAGAGTCGCCGGCGCGCGCTGGGCGATCGAGGAGTGCTTCCAGACCGCGAAGAACGAAGCCGGACTCGATCACTACCAGGTCCGGTCCTACCGGGCCTGGCACGCCCACATCACCCTCGCGATGCTCGCCGCGGCCTACCTCGCCGTCACCCGCGCCACCGAACATGGACGCGAGGCCGAAAAGGGGGATCCAGTGGCGGTCGGCGCACGCTGATCCGCTTGTCGGCCAACGAGATCCGCCGCCTCCTCGCCACGCTCGCCTTCGCCCCGCACGCCTACCTCGACCACGTCATGCACTGGTCGCGCTGGCGCCGCGAACGCCAACAACAGGCCCGCGAATGCCACTACCGGCGACGCGGCGAACGCCCACCCGCCTGATCAACCGCCGTTGCAGTACTAGCGTGTGGATTGGCAGCGCTCCCTCGTCGCACGTGTGAACAAGTCGGGCAAATGTCAAGATCTTTGGAAGACCAAGCGGGCTAACCTGATCCAGGTAGTCAAGCACCAGCACGTCTCGTGATCTGAGCACCCGACTCCGCGCGAAATCGAGGAGGGCAGGACCTCTCTGGCCCAGTGCGATACGCAGCAGACGTGGACGGTGGCTTCGTGCTTGAGATCTATCCAAGGACCGCTGCGCGGAGCACCGGCCGTCTGCGGTTCGGGCAGACTGTGCCTGCGACGCCCGGACTGGCAGACGGGTGAGTAGAAGCTGATGGATTCCCGCTCCCGGATCCTCGTGGTTCCGGTGGACAGGCCCAGGTAGCTGGTGCCTTCGGCCGCAAGCGGGCCAGAGGCAGGAGCGAGCGAGCCAAGCGGTGCCGGCGTAGCCGGCCCGCGCCGCCGGAGGCGGCACCTTGATCTCATCCAGCCGGATTCGGCAGAATGTCGCTGACCCGGAAGGGGGGTGCCCCGTGAAGTTCTACCCGCTGTCGTACGGCGACCGCGTAAGCACGAAGGAGTACCCGCATGTCCTGCTGTATAAGGACAACTGGGATGACTATCATTTCAAGACGACGTTCGTCGCTGAACTTTGGAACAGCAAGAACGATATTGTTCGCCTTGGTGAAGTGAAGATCCTCGACTTGAGACTCCCGCCCTCGCGCGGCCGGACGGAGCTGCCCGATGAATTCGAGCGACTAAGCGACAGCTTTGTTAGTCTTGGTCAGGCGTTCACTTACTACGAGCTACTTCAGGAGCGCGGTCCCGGAGTTTACGAGCCGATCCTCGAAGCACTGCAAGATGTTCTGTATTCGCCCGAACGACAGGCTGCAGCGCGGGAGCATCCAGCCTTTGAGACGTCGCTTCTCCGAGCTGGCAGTGCTGAGCGCGCACTCGAAGATGCGCCAAGGCTATTCTGGCACGGAGCTTCGGGCGCTGATGAGCCGTCGGAACTCGCGTTCAGCTTCCGCACACAAGTAGGTGGAAGCAGCTTTGACATCGGCTTCACATTCGGAGACACTAAGCACCTCCCAAATCGTATAAACGCAGTCATTGGATACAATGGAGTCGGAAAGACCACCCTGTTAGCAAATCTTGCCATGGTCGCAAGTGCCGATCAGAATCGTCGGGCCAGTGCTGACTTTCAAGCCCAATATGGCGAACTTCTAGAAAACACTGATTCAGTTGCATTTGGCTCCACCATTGCAGTCTCTTATAGTGCATTTGATACATTTGAACTTCCAGGAGGTACGCGGGAGGAGCGTCTAAGGGTCGAAAAGCGTGGCGAGCTATTTGGTTACTCATATTGTGGATTGCGCAAGTTTGACGACGACCTTGGAGGGCCCGACTCGCCTGTCGATGAAGAGAAGAGGGGCGGCGGAGAAGGAGCCGCACTGAAGGGCAGCGGTGAGATTCTCGACGAGTTTTTACGCTCCTTGAAGCTTGCGCAGAGCGAGTCGGCGAGAGATATCCTTGAGGCTGCGCTTAGTACGTTAGCCCTAGAGCCCTCGTTTTCGGACATTGGAATGCAAGGATTCCTCGACTCTAGTAACGACTTTGACACTGCAAGAAAGGAACTTGCTCGTTCCAGTACCGGGCACAAAATTGTTCTGAACATCGTTGTGCAATTGGTTGCACATCTGCAAGAGAAATCGCTAGTTCTTATCGATGAACCGGAATCTCACCTGCACCCCCCACTCTTGGCTGCGCTCCTTCGGAGCGTGAGCGTCGCCTTGCAGCGTCGAGATTCATTCGCGGTCGTGGCCACGCATTCTCCAGTGGTACTGCAAGAGATACCGCGTCGACATGTCCGAGTTTTGAGACGTTTCGGAGAAATCACGAGAGTAGATCTACCTGAGGAGGAAACCTTCGGGGAGAACATAGGTTTTCTCACTCGTACAGTCTTCAACTTGGATAGTTCTCAGACCGACTACCACCGAGTGCTGAACAGCTTGGTGCAGCGCTTCTCTTTGCAGGAAATCGAGGAAATGTTCGACGGCGCTATGAGTTCGCAGGCTAGGGCATACGTAGTCGGAGAGCTCCGTCGGCGGCGCGCTAACCAGTGATTCCTGCACAACGCCCGAGTCGTGAAGATGACGTGGACTACCTGGCGTTTACCGCTCGGCGTCGCCCCACCACAAGGCAGTTGCTGGTCGGAGCGGCAACGTCAGTCTCAGTGGCATATGGTGATTACCACGCTGACTTCGCAAGCTGTGCGCCGATGCGTCCAGTGGCCCCTGAACTGAAGAAGGCCCTGAAGAGCAACTTCGCCCTGATGGATAATGGTAAACCGTTCGCGCACATTAGAAATGAGTTAATGGCGGCGAACGGTGCGCGGTGTCCGCTGTGCGCCAACGGAACCGTTGCAACTCTCGATCATTATCTTCCGAGGGCCAGTTTCCCCGAGTTTTCAATTTTGGCAACGAACCTGGTCCCATGCTGCGAACGCTGCAATAGGATTAAAGGTGAGAAGCTCAAACGCGCTGATGGTGCACGCTTCCTACATGCGTACTTTGACCGACTCCCGGATGCAGAGCTTCTGGTGGCCGAGGTTGACACGACCGAACTGGTTGCCGTTGACTTTTCGGTAGTCCATGACAAGTCAGTACCGATAGAGGAGTACCTCAACCTGCATTACCATTTCGAAGCATTGAGCCCTTTCCAACCTGGTGGGGAGCGGGCTCGGCGCTGCACGGCGTGGCGTCA
>NZ_BAABGT010000041.1:0-37228 GCF_039541715.1 Pseudonocardia xishanensis | reverse complement strand
GCCGCGCCCCGACCATCGCCACCGGCCTGGCCACCAGCCGCCCCGACCTGTCCGTCTGGGTGGTCACCGGGGACGGGGACGCGCTGTCCATCGGCGGCAACCACCTCATCCACGCGCTGCGCCGCAACGTCAACCTCAAGATCCTGCTGTTCAACAACCGGATCTACGGCCTCACCAAGGGCCAGTACTCGCCCACCTCGGAGGTCGGGAAGGTCACCAAGTCCACCCCCATGGGCTCGGTCGACCACCCCTTCAACCCCGTCTCCCTCGCCCTCGGCGCCGAAGCCACCTTCGTCGGACGCGCACTGGATTCCGACCGCAAGGGCCTCACCGAGGTCCTCGGCGCGGCCGCCGCCCACCGCGGCACCGCCCTGGTCGAGATCTTCCAGGACTGCCCCATCTTCAACGACGGCTCCTTCGACCTGCTCCGCAAGCCCGAGACCAAGGACCAGCGCCTCATCGCCGTCCGGGACGGCGAGCCCATCATCTTCGGCCCCGAGAACAACCGCTACGCCGTGGTCCAGGACGGGCTACGGCTCACCGTCGTCCCCGCCGAGGGCGCCACCCCGGTGGTACACGACGCGTCCAACCACGAGCTCGCGTTCGCGCTCTCCCGGCTCAGCGACCAGGACCTGACCCACACCGTCACCGGCATCTTCCGCAACGTCGACCGCACCACCTACGACGACGCTGCCCGCGCCCAGGTCCAACCGGCCAAAGACGCAGCCGCCGCCAAGAACCCGACCACGGACCTGCATGCCCTGCTCAACGGCCGCGACACCTGGACGATCACCTGACATGGGGACCACCGACACCCGTCCCTCGGGGGCCCGTCCGGTAGCGTCGGCGGGCGCACGGAGGGGGAAGTCGATGGTGAAGGGGCCCGAGAACGGCCGCAAGCGGGCGCCGCGATCCCGGGTGTCCGATCCCGCCACGGCGATCCTGCTCGCTGCGGAGGCCTGCTTCCTGCGTCTCGGCATCACCAAGGCGACCATGGACGACATCGCCCGCGAGGCCGGCGTCTCCCGCCCCACGGTGTACCGGCACTACGTCACCCGGGACGACCTGGTCACCGGCGTGCTGCTCGCGCGGGCCCGGGACCTGTTGGACCGGGCCCGCCGGTTCATCGCCACCCGCTCGTCGATCGACGCGAAACTCGTCGACGGGATGATCTTCCTGGTGGACGCCGGGCGGCGGGACCCGATGGTCCTCCAGCTCGTCAGCCTCGAGTTCCTCGAGGTGGCGAACCGGGTCAGCGACACCCCGAAGCTGGCCACCGATCTCACCGCCGAGCTGTGGGGACCCCTCCTGCGGGAGGCGCAGGAGGCCGGCGACGTGCGACCGGATCTGGACGTCGACCGCTTCTGTGCCTGGCTGACGTTCATCGAGCTGATCCTGGTGGGTCGCATCGAGCGGCTCGGGGCCGAGGACCCGTCCCACCGCCGGCTGATGGAGCGGTTCGTGGTGCCCGCACTGCACCGAGCCGTGGACTTCGAGGCGGCCCGGCCGGCGTAGCCGCCTAGACCAGAGCGGGGAGCAGGAAGTCCCCGATCAGCTCCCGCGCGCCGGGCCCGTCCGGATCGAACAGGTCCTCGCGGCCGACCATCATCATCTCGACGTCCGCCATGAGGGCACACAGCTCGCGCAGGTCGACGTCCCGGCTCATCTCTCCGGAAGCCTGGGCCTCCAGCAGGATCGGCTCCCAGATCTCGAACGTGAGGTTCTCGGCGACGTTGCCGGAGGAGAGGATGCCGCTGGCGGCACCCAGGTTGTCCGGGCGGAGCAGGGCTCGCAGGATCGGGTCCTTGCGGCCGCCGTCGATGAGGAAGGCGAGGCCGTCGACCAGCTTGGCGGCGAAGGTC
This sequence comes from Pseudonocardia xishanensis, assembly GCF_039541715.1. Classification (NCBI taxonomy): domain Bacteria; kingdom Bacillati; phylum Actinomycetota; class Actinomycetes; order Pseudonocardiales; family Pseudonocardiaceae; genus Pseudonocardia; species Pseudonocardia xishanensis. The sequence continues at coordinate 35,366 of NZ_BAABGT010000041.1, read as the reverse complement.
AGGCGGCTGTCGATGTACTCCCGGGCGTGCCCGCTGAAGGCGCGCGAGCGGCGGGACACCACCTCGACGATCAACGCGTCCCTGTCCGCGAAGTAGCGGTACACGGTCGGACGGGAGACACCGGCGCGCTTGGCGATGTCGTCCATGGTGGTGCGCCCCACCCCGTAGGACAGGAAGCACTCCTCGGCCGCCGCGACCAGGGCACGGCGCGCCTGCTCCGGGCCACCCGCGAAGGGTCCCCGACCTCGTCCCACGTTCGTCCCCCTGTGATCGCCGACGGCCCAGCCTACCGGGGCGCCGTCCCCGGGACCTGCTGGAACACGGGCAGGACAGCTCCCGGTTCCTCGTCGGTGCCGGACGTGACGTACCGCGCCCGCACCGGGTCACCGGCATGCAGGGTCGTCGGGTCGCCGAGCAGCCGGACCATCAGCCACGGCCCCTCCGCCAGCTCGACGACGGCGCTCACGTAGGGCACGGCGTCGGCAAGGGCGGGCAGCGGGGCCTGGTGCACCACGACCCAGCTCACCAGCGTGCCCTCCCCCGACACGACGACGGGCTCCAGCTCGGGCGACCCGGTCTCGGGGTCCGTGCGCGCCTCGGGCGGCAGCACGGTACCGGAGGGGCCGCGCTGCATCAGCAGCTCGCCGCGCGCTGCGGCCTCGTAGAACGCCGCGCTCGCCTCGTCCGGCTCCACCTGGGGGAAGGTGCTCACGACCGGTTCCTCTCGTGGGGGCTCAGCACCAGCGTGGAGTGGTGCTCCAGGATCCCGCCGTTGCCACTGACCAGCACGACGTCGGTGCGCGGGGCCTGCCGACCGCCGCCCTGGCCGCGCGCCTGGATCACCGCCTCGGACAGCGGGGTGAACCCCCACATGTAGTACGACGAGAGCTGCCCGCCGCCGGTGTTGCACGCGAGCTTCCCGCCCGGGGCGAGCATGCCGTCGGAGACGAAGTCCCCGCCCTCGCCCTTGCCGCAGAACCCGTAGTCCTCCAGCGTCACCAGGACGGTGTAGGTGTAGCAGTCGTACAGCTCGGCGACGTCCACGTCCGCCACGCCGATCCCTGCCATCCGCATGGCGGCCGGGCCGGACTTCGCCGCAGGAGTGACCAACCCCCAGTCCGACCCGGCGTGCATGCGGCGGGGGGCGTGGGCCTGGCCGTACCCCCACAGGTGGACCGGTGGCTGCGCCAGCGTCGCGGCCCGGTCCGCCGCGGTGACGACCACTGCGACCGCTCCGTTGCTGACCAGGCAGCAGTCCAGCAGGTGCAGCGGATCGGCGATCCACCGCGAGGCCTGGTGCTCGGCCACCGTCAGCGGCTCCCGCATCTGGGCGTGGGGGTTGTGCACCGCCCACGCGCGTTGGGCGACGGCGATGTCGGCGAGCTGCTCGGAGGTGGTCCCGTACCGCTCCATGTGCCGCCGAGCGCACAGCGCGTAGAGGATGTTCGGGTTGGTGGCGCCTGAGTTCACCGACCACCCCGCCATACCGTGCAGGTTCCGTGCGGCCCCGGGCCGCTTGGCACCGGAGCCCCAGGCGGCGCCCGCCTTCTGCTTCGGCTTGAGCGGGGAATCGGCGAACACGCACGCCACCGTGGTCGCCACGCCCGCGGCGATGGCCTGCGCGGCCTGCGCCACCATCACCCCCGCGGTGGCGCCGTAGGCGTTGACCTGGTTCAGCACGGCCAGATCGTGCAGCCCGAGCACCGCCCCCAGGTTCACGTTCACGTCCTGCTTCACCCCGGAGCTGACCAGCAGCCCGTCGAGGTCGGTCAGAGCCAGCCCGGCGTCCGCCACGGCGAGCCGGACCGCCTCGGCGGCCAGCGAGGTCGACGAGCGGCCGTAGACCTTGCCCATCTCGGTCAGCCCGAGACCGGCGATCGCGGCCCCGGTCATCGCCCCTCCCACACGGGAGCGCGCTTCTCGGCGAAGGCCGTGGGGCCCTCCTTCGCGTCCCTGCTGGAGAACACGATCTTCAGCGCGTCCTTGTTGATCGCCCAGACCTCGGGGCCCCAGTCCGAGCCCGCGGACGAGGACTCGTGGACCACCCGCTTGCTCTGTTGCACCGCCAGCGGCGCGTTCGCGGCGATGAGCTCGGCCAACTCCACCGCCACCTCCAGGGCGGTGCCCTGCGGCGCGACCCGGTTGACCAGGCCCAGCTCGTGGGCGCGCGCGGCGGACATCGGCTCGCCGGTCAGGATGACCTCGAGCGCCACCTTCTGCGGGATCTGACGCTGCAGGCGCAGCACCCCGCCCGCGGCGGCGAACAGCCCGCGCTTGACCTCCGGCAGCCCCAACGACGCCGTCTCGTCGATCACGGCGAGGTCGCAGGCCAGCATGATCTCGGTGCCACCGCCCATCGCGTAGCCGTTGACGGCCGCGATCGTCGGCTTCCCGACGAAGTGCTGAGCCAGCCCGGCGAACCCACGCTCGGGGTGCTCCCGGTCGTCGATCCGGTTGCCCCGGGCCAGCTCCTTGAGGTCCGCACCCGCGCAGAAGCCCCGACCCGCGCCGGTGATCACGACGACCCGCACCTCCGGGTCCTCCTGTGCCTGCGCCAACGCGCCACCCGCAGCGACGGACAGCGCCGAGTTCACCGCATTCATGGCCTTCGGCCGGTTGAGGGTGATGACTCCGACGTGCCCGCGCTTCTCGAACAGGGCGGCGGGCTCGATGGTCTCGGCAGTGCTGGGATCGGACGTGGTCATCGGCTGCGCTCCGGGGCGAGGTAGACGGACTTCAGGGCGACGTACGGGGCGAGTCCCTCCGGACCCATCTCGCGGCCGAGCCCGCTGGACTTGACCCCGCCGAACGGTCCGAGGACGTCCAGGCCGTAGTGGTTGATCCCCACCGTGCCGGACTCGATCCGGTCCGCCAGTGCCGCGCCGCGCTCGGGGTCGGTGGTCCACACAGTGCCACCGAGCCCGTACTCCGAGTCGTTCGCCAGCGCGATGGCTTCGTCCTCGTCCGCATAGGGCGTCACGACGAGGACCGGGCCGAAGACCTCCTGACGGGCGAGTGCGTCCGTGTTCGCGACGTCCGCGAACACGGTCGGTTCCACGAACCAGCCGGAGCCGAGGTCGGCGGGGGTGGATCCGCCGGCCGTCAGGCGTGCTCCGCTCCGACGGCCGGCGTCGACATGGGCGAGCACTCGCTCGCGTTGGGCCGCGCTGACCAGCGGGCCGATCTGGGTGGTCTTGTCCAGCGGGTCCCCGATCCGTAGCGCTCGCACCGTGTCGGTGACGGCGTCGACGACCTCGGCGTAGCGCGAGCGCGGCGCCAGGATCCGGGTGCAGGCGTGGCAGGTCTGGCCGTTGTTGGCCAGCGACACCTCCGGCAGCGCGCGCGTGAACAGGTCGAGGTCGGCGTCCGCGGCGACCAGCGAGGCCGACTTGCCGCCGAGCTCGAGGGTCACCGGGCGCAGCAAGCGCCCACACACCTCGCCGATCGCGCGGCCCGCCGCAGTGGACCCGGTGAACGCCACCTTGTCCACGCCTGGGTGCTCGACCAGGTAGGCGCCCGCCTCCCGGCCGCCGGGCAGCACGTTGAGCACCCCCGGGGGCAGGCCCGCCCCCAGGGCTGCGTCGGCGAAGACGTACGCGTCGAGCGCGGTCTCCGGCGCGGGCTTGAGCACCACGGTGCAGCCTGCGGCGAGGGCGGGCGCGATCTTCATGGCGGCCAGGGCCTGCGGGTAGTTCCACGGCGTGATCGCCGCGACCACCCCGATCGGGCCCCGGCGCACCCGGGTCCGCGACAGCAGGCCGGGGCGGACGTCGTCGGCGTCGAGCGTCTCGGCGAGTCCCGCGTAGTAGTCGAGGGTGATCGCCGGGCTGAATCCGTTGGCCCCGACCGACAGGGAGCGAGGCATGCCGTTCTCTCGGCTGACCAGCTCGGCGGTGCCGCGACCGCGGGCCTTCATCGCGGCGGCGAAGCGTCGGATCGCCTCGGCGCGCTCGGCGCCCGTCGTCCTCCCCCACGGCCCTGCCAGCGCCGCGCGGGCCGCGGCCACGGCGGCGTCGACATCAGCAGTACCCGCGAGCGGGGCGGTGCCCAGGACCTTCTCGGTCGCCGCCTCGATCACCTCGACGATGGCGCCCGTCGCGGGATCCCGCCAGTCCCCGTCGACGAGGAAGTGGGAACGGTCCAGCGTCACTGTGCGTCCTCTCCGCCGCGGAGCTTCTGTGCATCCGGCCTCGCGACCGTAACGACGCCGTCGTGCGACATGCAACGTCCTCTGTCTCACAGTAAGAAGCGGGCCGGGCGGCCGACGTGCGGCGGCCACCCGGCCCGGTCCCCTCGCCGAGGCGGGCTCAGACGGGCGTCAGCTCGGAGACGAGCCAGTCGCCGTCGACCTCCTGCAGGGTCACCCGGATCCGGCTGCCCGACAGGGTCGGGTCGGGCTTGTCCGCGGACTGCGTGGTCTGGTTGAGGAACATCAGCAGGGTGACCTGGTCGGTCCCCTCCGTGCCCACCACCGAGCTGGACACCACGGACGACCGCGTGGTCAGCTGCTGCCGGGTGGCCGCCGGACCGACGATGTCCGCGATCAGCGAGCCGTAGTCCTCCCTGAACTGCCCGGTGACGAGGGCCTGCCGGTCCTGCTGGTCCGCGACGATGGTGCGGTAGTCGTAGGACAGCAGCGTGGTGACCTTCTGCTCCGCCGCCGCGCTCGCCGCGCCGCGGGCGCTCTCGACCTGCGCCTGGCGCAGGGCGAAGAACCCGAACAGCCCCGCGGCGAGCAGCAGCACGGTCGCCATCGCGCCGAGGACCGTGTACGCCCGCTTCGGCCTGCGCCGCGCGTCCGCCCAGGCAGCCGCGGGGAGCCCCGCGGCCTGCCGCGCACCGGCGCCGATCGAGCCGATCCCGCCGCGCGCGGCGGTCAGGACCCCGCCCAGCCGTCCGCTGCGCTGCTCGTTCTCCCGCTCCTCGCTCACGGCACGAACTCCACTCGCGACACCAGCCATCTCCCGTCCTGGTGCTCCAGCTGCTCGACGAGCCGGTAGAACCGCTGCTCGCCCTGGGGCACCGTCTTGTTCTTGACCGTGGTCTTCACCGCCACGACCGCGGAGGCGGTGTCGCCGTCGAACTTCTCGATGCCGGCCTCGGTGACCTCGCCGGCCGTGACGACCTCGCCCTCCTTCACCACCCCGACGTAGGAGTCGAGGTTCTGGGTGAACAGGCCGCCGAAGTCCCCGGTGGAGCCGTCGAGCACCCGCCGGACGTCCTCCTCTGCGTGACCGAAGTCGATCGACGTGAGGTTCACGGCGGTCTGCCGGGCGGCGGACAGCGCGTTCTCGCGCGCCGAGGCCTCCGCGGAACCGTTGGCCCAGAACACACCCGCGGTGATCGCGGCGGCCAGCAGCAGCATGGTCACCACCAGCAGCGCGATCAGGCCGAACGGGCTGCCCCCGCGCTGCGGGCGGTCCCCGTCGGACCGGTCGGTGGCGGTGCCGGAGTCGGTGGCGGAGGTGTCGAGGTCCTCGTCCACCACACCGTCCTCCCGGACGGGTGCGGGTGGGCTCGCGCCCCTGTCCCTGTCGACGGAACGGGTCATGCGCCCGCCCCGGTGAGCAGAAGTGATGGCCATGTCATCTCCTCGGGCTTCGGTGCCGGAGTGCTGTTCGCGCCCAGTGCGGCGAGCGGCTCGAAGAAGGCGGGTCGCCCGTTCAGCGGGCTGTCGGGGGCGATGGTGAGCCGCCCGGCCTCCTCCGTGCTGAAGCCGGAGCCCCGGCACTGGAAGATCGTCGCCGCACGACGTCCGGGGGGTGACCCGGGCTCGAAGCACGGCAGGTTGCGGGCGCTGCGCGCCAGGGTGGGGTCGCCCTGCGGCAGCTTGCAGTAGCTGTTCTGTGGCAGGGGGAGGTCCCCGAGCTCACTGGAGTTGCGCGGCCCACCGGGCTGTCCCGGGGACGTCCATCCCTCTACACAGGACGGCGGGTTGACGTTCGTCTCGAGGTTGAACCGCAGAGCACCCGGCTGGTCCTTCGGCACGATCATCTGGTTGACGACCGCCCACATGGGATAGACCACGAGGACCTGCTCGATCGGGGCGTGGTACGCCTCGGCCAGCCGGGTCAGCACGCCCGTGGTGGAGAGCAGGGTCGGCGTCGTCCGGCTCAGGTCCTTGAGCAGGTCGGTCGCCTTGCCCGCCGCCGCGGAGCCCTCGGCGAGCACCCCGCGCAGAGCGGGGTCGTTGTCCCGCAGCGCCTGCGAGAAACCCGCCAGATCCGCACTCCAGCCGCGGATCGCGTCGCTGGACACCAGCTGGGGATCGGCGAACGGCTGGAAGTCCTGGAGCAGCCTCTCGGTGGCGTCGTAGTTCTCGCTTGCGGTGCGCACGAGGGTCTTCGTGTTGTCGACGAGCCGACCCAGGTCCGGGCCGATGCCGTCGAAGGCCGCCGCGAACTCGTCGAGCGTGCTCTGGAGCTCCTCGCGCGGCACCGAGGCGAGCAGGGTGTCCGCGGACTGGAGCACGTCCGCCGTGGGCGGTGGGATCGCCGTGCGGGACAGCGGGATCACATCACCCTCGGCCAGCACCGGACCGGTGTCCCCCGGCGGCGGGATCAGGTCGAGGTACTGCTCACCGATGGCCGACACGCTGTGCACCTCGGCGGAGCTCGCGGCAGACGGCAGCCGGTCGTCGTCGAGCGACATCGTGGCGACCACGTGCCCGTCGGAGAGCCGGACGTCGGTGACCTCGCCGATCGTGACGCCGCGATAGGTGACGTTCGCGCTCGGGTAGAGCCCTCCCGCCGCGGGCAGCTGCACCGACGCCGAGGTGCGGCCGAACCCGATGAGGCTCGGCACCTGGACATAGACGAACACGATGAGGATCGCCGCGACGAGCGTGAGCACCGTGAAGACGACCAGCTGCACCTTGACGAAACGAGAGATCAACATGTCAGTTCCCTCCCGTCAGGCCGTCGAGGAGCCCGCCGACCGAACCGCGCTGCGGCCCGGGGTCGCCCTCCGGACGCTGGTCCGGCGGGATGGGCTCGCCCGTCGGCGGGGACGGCGGATCGGTGGGGCGCCTGGCGGGCTCGGAGCCGGCCGCTCCCCCGGTGGCGGGCAGCAGATCCCCGACGACCGGCGGGACTTCGCCGCCCTGGATCGGGGCCAGGAGCGGGTTCGCGTTCTGCAGGGCCGCTCCCCCGGTTCCGGCGAGCACCTTCTCGAAGTCGCCCAGGCTGCCCGCGAACGGGGTGCCGGTGAGGAAGTTGCGGTCCAGCGTGGACAGCGTCAGGTCGAGGGTGAGCCAGAAGTTGACGTAGTCGCCTCGGAAGGTCTCCGAGAAGCCCTTGAGCGGGAACACGATCGTCCCCAGCAGGCCCAACGAGTCGGTGAGCGACCGCCCCGAGTCCGCGAGCCCGCGCAGGGCGGGCTCGAGGTTCGCGACGTTGGTCGCCAGGTCGGTGGAGGTCCGCTGGATCACGTCGTCCGCGGCCACCCCGAAGTCACCGAGCGCGCTGAGGGTGCTGGTGAGCGTGCTTCGCTGGTCGTTGAGCACCTGCAGCGCGGGCGGGAGCGAGTCGAGCGCGTCCTCGATCGTCGAGTTCTGCTCGGCGAAACGGGCGGCGAGCCGGTCCAGGCCGTCGATGGCGCGGACGATGTCCGCTTTCTGGTCGTCGATGCCGACAGCGAAGGTGTTGAGCTGCTCCAGCAGGCTGCGATAGGTCTCCTCCTTGCCGTCGATCGCCTTGTCCAGCTCCGTGGTGATCGTCTTGAGCTGGTTGAGCCCGCCGCCGTTGAGCAGCGCGGCGACGGACGCGAGGACCTGCTCGGTCTCCGGGTACTTGCCGCTCTGCGCCGACGGGATCCGGGAGTCCGCCGCCACGAGCCGGGGGGCGGGCGCGGAAGGCTGGTCGAGCTCGATGTACTTGGCGCCCAACAGCGACACCTGGCCGACCTTGGCCGTCACGTTCTCCGGGAGCCGGACGTCCGGGTTCAGCGTGACCGTGACGAGGGCCTTCCAGCCGTCCAGCTCGATCTTCTGGATGTTGCCGACGGTGACGTCCCCGATCCGCACGGGGTTGTTCGGCACGAGGTCGGCGACGTCGTTCATCTCGATCTGGACGGCGTAGGAGCCCTCCTTCGTCCCTTCCGCGCCGGGGAGGGTGAAGTCGTTGAGCCCCTTGTAGTCGCAGCCGGACAGCAGCACCGTCGCCGAAGCGAGGGCCGCGAGCAGGATGGTCTTGCGCATCAGTTGCCCCCGTTCGGGACGAGCAGGCCGCCCAGCCCCGGGACGTCGACGGGCGGCGGCAGCTGGGCCGGGCGCTCGGCGACGGGAGGGGCGGGGTCGATGGGCCCGGGATCGGGCTGGTCGGCGCCGCCGCCCGGGACGAGCAGCGGGTTGACCTGGCCGGGCACCTGCTGCACGCGCAGCACGTTCAGCAACGGCCCGAGGTAGCTCTTGCAGGACTGCACGCCCTGGTCGACGCTCTGGTACGCCACGGCGTAGGCCGAGCAGACGAAGTCCGCGGGCGTGTTGAGGTTGTCCACGACCAGCGCGCCGGAGAGTGAGCCGGAGCGCGGGCTGTAGATGTTGAACAGGTTCATCAGCGTGCTCGGGCCGACGTGCAGGATCGTCGCGAGGTCGTCGCGGCTGTCGGCGAGCGTGCGGGTGAAACGGCCGAGCTTGTCGACCGCCGTGTTCAGCGGCGCCCCGTTGGTGTCGACGAACTCCTGCACCGCTCGGGCCGCCGCGTCGACGCCCTGTAGAGCCGCGGTGAGCTCGTCGGTGTTGTCGTTCAGGAACGACGAGACGGTGGACAGCCTGCCGTTGAACTCGACGATCTGCTCGTCCATGGCGGACAGCGCGGTGACGAAGGCCTGCAGGTTCCGGACCGTGCCGAAGAGGTCCTCGCGGCCGTCGGTGAGGGTCTGGACCGCGGCCGAGGCCTCGCGGACCATCTGGTTGAACCTGGCGCCCTGACCGCCTGCCGCGTTGGCGGCCACGGTGTCGGCGAAGCGCTTGAGCGCACCGTCCTCGTCGATGCCGTCCGGGCCGAGGGCCTGCGAGAGGTTCCCGATCTCCTTCTTGAGGTCGTCGAACTCCAGCGGGGAGGCCGTGCGGTCCTGTGGGATGATCCCGTCGTCCGCCAGGACCGGGCCGCCGGTGTAGGCGGGGGCGATCTGCAGGAACCGGGTCGCGACCAGTGTCGGCGAGATGATCGCGGCCTTGGCGTCCGCCGGCAGGTCGTACTTCGACGCGTAGTCGAAGGTGACCTTGACCGAGTCGCCCTCGGGCTCGATCGCGGTGATCTCGCCGACGTCCACGCCCTGGATCCGCACGCGGTCCTCGGGGTAGACGTTCTTGACCGAGGCGAAGTACGCCACCCCGGTCTTGCTGCCGCCCTGGATCAGCACGACCAGGCCGGCGACCAGCAGCCCGACGACGACGACGCCGAGCACCTTGGTCACGGTGCCGAGTGCACGCATCAGTTGCCCACCAGTCCGATCAGGCCCGACGGTGCGGGCAGCTCCGGTACCGCACCCGCGACGGGGTTGTCCGGCACCGTGAGGCTCGGGATGTAGTCGCTGACCGGGAACAGCGTCGGGACCAGCCCGGAGAGGTCGCCGTGTCCGGTGAAGTACGGGCCGGTCGAGAGGCCCTCACCGAGACCGGTGATGAAGCTCGACACGCGCTGGACCGAGGAGACGATGTTGCCCTCGTTGCGCTCGATGACCTCCATCGAGGCGTTGAGCTGGTCCAGGGCCGGCTTGAGCCGGTCCCGCTGCTCCTCGTTGAGCGCGACGATCTGGTCCGCGACCGCCTTGGTGTTCACCAGCAGCTCGTGCAGCACCTCGCGGCGCGACTCGAGCTCGTGCAGCAGGGTGTTGCCGTCGACCAGCAGCGTGGTGAGCCGGCCGGTGCGGCCCTTGAGCACCTCGGTGACCTTCTCGGCCCGGTCGAACAGCGCCCGCAGCGCCTCGTCGCGCGAGGCGATGGTCTGCGAGATCCGGGTGATGCCCGCGAAGGCGGGCCCGATCTCGTCCGGGGTGTCGGCGAAGGCCTCCGAGAAGGTGTCCATGGCCTGACCGAGCTGGTCCATGTCGACCTCGCCCGTGCGGCGGGTCAGGTCCTCGATGCCCTGGGTGACGCTGTAGGGCGACCTGGTGCGCGCGACGGGGATGACGTCGCCCGCGGACATCTCGCCGTCCCCGGCGGGTTCGATCCCGAGCTGCCGCTCGCCCAGCAGGGTCTGGGTGCGGATGGTCGCCCGGGTCGCCTCGCCGAGCGAGACGTCCTTGGCGGTGAACCGGACGACGACGTCGGCGCCGTCGAGGTCCACCGAGGTCACGTCGCCGACCGGGGTCCCGGCGACCGTGACGGCGTCACCGGACTTGAGCCCGCCGCCCTCGACGAACCGGGCCTCGTAGGTGGTGCCCGCGAACACCGGCAGGGCGGCGAGCTGGAAGGAGCCGAAGAGCACGGCCAGCAGGCCGATCAGGCCGGCGATCGCGATGACGACGGGATTCTTCTCCCGGAAGCGGAGCTTCATCCGCCGCTCACCTCCTGGTCGCGGGAGTCGGCCGGGGTCGGGTTCTCCCCGGCGCCGGTGCCCGGCGGGTTCGCCCTGCGCTCCTCGACGACCGGGTCGTAGGCCTCACGCTGCTCCGGGGTCTCCAACGGCTCGACGCCCGGCTTGCACCGGTCGACGTTGTCCGAGGGGCCGACCCATGGCGTGTACATCGGCTGCCCGTCCGGCCCGGTGAGCTTGAGCCGCAGCGAGCAGATGAACAGGTTGTAGGTCGCGCCGCGGGACCCGAGCCGAGAGACCCGCAGGTAGGCGCCCGGCAGCAGGGACAGGTTCTCGTCCACGGCCGCCTGGCCCTCGTTGACCAGCGTGGCCACCCGGTCGACCTGGTCGACCGTGCCCCTGAGCGGGCCGCGCAGGTCGCCCAGGAGCCTGTCGGTGCCCGAGACGAGCCGGTCGATGTCCACGAAGGACTGGCCGAGCGGACCGCGGTCGGCGTTCAGGCCGCTGATCAGCTGCTGGAGCCGGTCGATGGTCTGCTCGAGCTGCGGGGCGCGTTGGTCCAACGTGCCCAGCACGGTGTTGAGGTTGGTGACGACCTGGCCGATCACCTGGTCGCGGTCGGCGAGGGTGTTGGTCAGCGAGCCCGCCCTGGCGAGCAGGGACTCGATCGTGCCGCCCTCACCCTGGAAGACCTGGATGGCGTCCTGGGTCAGCGAGTTGATCTTCTCCGGCGCCAGCCCCTCGAACAGCGGGTTGAAGCCGGCCAGCAGCACGTCCAGGTCGAGCGCGGGCTTCGTCTGCGCGATCGGCAGCGTTCCGCCCTCGACCAGCGGCGCCGAGCTGCCTGCGCCCTCGCTCAGCGCGAGGTAGCGGTCGCCGGTGAGGTTCAGGTAGCGGGCCGAGGCCTGCATCCCCTCCGGCAGCTGCCGGTCCGCCTCGACGTCGAAGGTCACCAGACCCTGGGTGTTGTCGTACACCGAGACGTCGGAGACCTTGCCGACATTCACTCCCGCGATCCGCACCGAGTCCCCCGGGCGCAGCCCGGAGGTGTCCCGGAAGACCGCGGAGTAGGTCTTGGTCGCAGTGAACCATCCGCCGCCGGAGAGCTCGAAGCCGATGAGCCCCAGCACCAGCACCGTCGCGATGACGAAGACGATGCTCTTGGTCAGTGGGGCCGCGATGGCCTGTGCATTGGTCCCGCTCATCGCTGCGCCCCCTCGGTGCCCTGAGCCGCGAGCGGTCCGAACAGCTGGGCCACCAGGGGTGGGTCCCCGATTCGCAGCGTGTTGTCGCCCGGGTACGGGTTCGGCTCGCCGCCCTCGTCGACGTCGCGCAACAGCGAGTCCGGGGTCGACAACCCGTCGACGGACGGGAGGCCGTTGCAGTTCGGGCCGCCGGTGGCCGCGACGACCGGTGGTGCATCGTAGGCGCGGTCTCCCGGCTCGAAGGTCGTGTTGCCGACCAGGCCAGGGACGGTGTCGCCCTGGGTCTTCTCGAGTCGCTTGCGGCCCTCGTCCATGCCCTGGATGAAGCAGGCGAACACCGGCGAGTACTCCCTGAGCAGCCCCGTGGTCGGCAGCGCGGTGCGGGTGACCTCCTCGAGGTCGTCGCCGTTCTGCCGGAAGAAGTCCGCACCGACCCCGGAGAGCTTCGAGACGCTGAACAGGAAGCTGTCCAGCTGGGCCTGCTGGTCCACGACGGTCTTGCTGGTGAAGGCCGCGTTGTCCAGCAGGGTCGTCAGGTCCGGCGCGATGTCGGCGTAGAGGTTCGTGAGGTCGGCGCCGCGCTGCAGCGTGCGCTGCAGGTCGGGCAGGTTCTCGTTGAACCGGCGGAGGTAGGCCTCCAACTCGACTGCCGTCTCGCCGATCTGCGTGCCGCGGCCGTCGAGCGACTGGGCCATGTTGCCCAGGAAGGCGCTGACCTTGTCCGGCTCCAGTGTGGTGAGAACGTCGTCGAGGTGGTCGAACAGCGTGTTGACCTCGACCGTGACCCGGTCCGTCATCAGCGTGTCGTTCGCCGCGAGGGTCGCCGTCGACGGCTGCGCGGGGACGGTGATCCCCACGGTCTTGGCGCCGAACGCGGTGAGCTGGTTGAGCTGGACCCCGGCGTTGGCCGGGATCTCGTCGAGGGTCGCGGGGTCCATGTCGAGCGTGATGGAGACCGTCCTCCCGTCCTCGTCGAGCGAGACCGTCCCGACCTCGCCGACGTCCACGCCGAGCAGCTGCACCCTGTTGCCCGGGTACATCTGCAGGCCGGTCCGGTCCGCCCGCACGAGGACGGGGACGGTGCTGGTGAAGGCCTTGTCGTAGACGGCTACGCAGAGGGCGGTGAAGCCGCCGATCACCCCGAGGAGGATCACCGCGTAGAGCTTGAGCTTGATCGACTGTGCCATCGCGCGCCTACCCCGAGATCCGGAAGGCGTCGGAGTCGGCGTAGAGGGCCATCGAGATGGCCAGCTCGACGGCGAGCACCGCGATCAGGGAGGTGCGTACCGCCTTGCCGACCGCACGTCCCACGCCGGCCGGGCCGCCGGTGGCGGTGTAGCCGTAGTAGGTGTGGATCAGGATGACCACCACGGAGATCCCGACGGCCTGGGCGAAGGAGTAGAGCACGTCCTGCCACTGCATGAACGTGTCCATGTAGTGGTCGTAGGTGCCCTCGGACAGGCCGAAGAAGTAGACCTGGGTCAGCTTCCAGCCGATCCACGCCCCGCACATCGCCATGGCGAAGATCGGGATGATCGTGATCATCCCCGCCACCAGCCTGGTGGTGACCAGGTAGGGCAGGGAGCGGACGCCGATGACCTCCAGGGCGTCGATCTCCTCCGACACCCGCATGGCTCCCAGCTGGGCGGTGAACCCCGAGCCCACCGTGGCCGCGAGTGCTGCGCCCGCGACGATCGGGGTCAGCAGCCGTGGGTTGATGATCGCCGAGGCGAACCCGCCGAGGGCCTCGAGCTGGAGGTTGGACAGCGCGTCGAAGGTCTGGACGCCGCCCGTCACACCCGCGAACAGGGTGATGAACAGCGTGATGACCGAGGAGCCACCGATCACGGCCAGCGCCCCGGAGGACATGCCGACCTCGGCGATCAGCCGGACCTGCTCGGTCTTGTAGCTCTTGACCGCCTTGGGGGTCCAGGCGATCGACTTGCCGTAGAACTCGGCCTGGCGGCCGAGGTCGTCGAGCAGGTTCAGCGGGGCTCTGAGCACCCTGGAGAGGCCGCTCATCAGTGGCCTCCCACGATGCCGAGCGAATACGGGATCTGCGTGAGCAGGATGTTGATCGGGAACAGCGCGAGGAACGTGTAGACGACCGTCTCGTTCACCGCGTTCCCGACGCCGCGTGGACCGGCGGCGCAGGTCATGCCGCGGTAGCAGCCGATCAGGGCGCCGACGACGCCGAACACCACCGCGCGGATCTCGCCGTGCACCAGGTCCTCGAAGCCGACCAGCAACTTCATCGAGTCCACGTATTGGCCGGGTGAGGCTCCCTGGAGGAAGACGCCGAACACGAACCCGCCGGAGAGGCCGATCAGGATCATGACGCCGTTGAGCAGGAAGGCGTTGACCGCGGTGGCGAGCACGCGCGGCACGACCAGGCGCTGGACGGTGTCGATGCCCAGCACCTCCATCGCGTCGAGCTCCTCGCGGATCTTGCGGGCACCGATGTCCGCACAGATCGCCGTCGACGAGGCGCCCGCGATGATGAACGTCGTGGCCACCGGCCCGATCTGGGTCACCGTCGCGAAGCCCGAACCGGAGCCCGAGAGGTCGATGGCGCCGATCTCGACCAGGATCAGGTTGAACTGGAAGGTCACCAGCGCCACGAACGGGATGCCCAGCAGGATCGCCGGGCCCAGGGAGACGGACGCGACGAACCACGTCTGCTGGATGAACTCGCGCCACTGGAACGGGCGCTTGAACATCGCGACGAAGGTGTCGAGCGTGAACGCGAAGAAGCCGCCGATGGGCTTGACGACGCGGGTGAGGGTGGGAGCCGCCATCACGCCCCCGTCCGAGACGGGGACCGCGGCGGCCTGCCTGCGGTGGGGAGCTGCTGCATCTGGGCCTCTGCACTGAGACGTGGCGTCGGGGAGTCCGCCGGGGAGCTGTCAGCGAGGTCAACGACCGGTGATGCGACAAGTTACGTTCTCCGTAACGTCGACTGACCGAGACGTGCGTATCGACCAGCATCCTACCTGGGAATCTTCGCCTACTTGCCACTCGTCCAGGTGAACGCCCCGGCCGTCACGCAGCTTCAACTGACAGAATTCGTTGTACGTATCATCAGCACGCGGCGCAGGTGACCCGGGACACACGATACCCGGTTTCTCTAGGACCTTTAGGTTGGGTCCGCCCCCGCGCGACGAGCCCAACGGAGGTGCTCCATGCCCGGTGTCGAGGTGACCGTCGAAGGTCTATCCAAGTCCTTCGGCCGCGCCAACATCTGGTCCGACGTGACCCTGACCCTGCCCCCCGGCGAGGTCTCCGTCCTCCTCGGCCCGTCCGGGACCGGCAAGTCGGTCTTCCTCAAGTCCCTGATCGGGCTGCTCAAGCCGGAGAAGGGCTCCATCGTCATCCACGACACCGACCTGGTGCGCTGCAACGAGAGCAAGCTCTACGAGCTGCGGAAGCTCTTCGGGGTGCTGTTCCAGGACGGCGCGCTGTTCGGGTCGATGAACCTCTACGACAACATCGCCTTCCCCCTGCGCGAGCACACCAAGAAGTCCGAGGCGCAGATCAAGGACATCGTCATGGAGAAGATGGACATGGTCGGACTCAAGGGGGACGAGTACAAGCTCCCCGGCGAGATCTCCGGCGGGATGCGCAAGCGTGCCGGGCTGGCCCGGGCACTGGTGCTCGACCCGGAGATCATCCTGTTCGACGAGCCGGACTCCGGCCTCGATCCCGTCCGCACCGCGTACCTGAACCAGCTCATCCTGGATCTGAACGCGCAGACGGACTCGACGTTTCTGATCGTCACCCACGACATCAACACCGCGCAGACCGTGCCGGACAACATCGGCATGCTCTACCGCAAGCACCTGGCCATGTTCGGCCCGCGCGAGGTCCTCCTGACCAGCGACGACCCGGTCGTCTCGCAGTTCCTCAACGGCCGCCGCCAAGGCCCGATCGGGATGAGCGAGGAGAAGGACACCGCCCAGGCCCAGCGCGAGATGGCCGAGATCGACGAGCTGTCCGGTCTCCCCCCGCTCAAGCCCCAGATCGAGGCGAGCAAGGGCATGCCCGAGCGCAAGGCCGTCGCGCGGCGCCAGAAGCGGGTACGGGACATGCTGCACACCCTGCCGCCCGCCGCGCAGGAGGCGATCCAGCGCTCGTTCGCCGAGCAGGAGCACGCCCACGGCCGTGCTGCGGTCGTCGGTGCCGCCCCCTACGGCCGTCCAGACGAGGCACCCACCTCCGAGATCCCTCGGGTCCCCGATGCGCCGCTCGGCGCGCCGGTGGATCGAGGCCGCCACCACCAGCGCTGAGAAAGGACACACCCGATCCGGACCAGCGCCGCGGAAGGCGCGCCGGTCGACGTGCTCATCCTCCACACGGCCCGACGCTCCGCCCCCGTGCGCGGGCGGAGCGTCAGGGGCGCTTGAGCGGGACCGCGTCCGCCGGGACCGTCGGGTAGGCCTTGCGCAGCTCCGGTTTCGCGATCTTCGCGGAGAACGTGCGGGGCAGCGGCTCGGTGCGCACGACGGCGAACCGGGGCCGCTTGAAGCTCGCGAGATCCGCGTTGGCCCGCTCGGCGATCCGGTCCAGCACCGGGGTCGGATCGCCGCCGCAGGTCACGAGCACCATGGGGACCTCGCCCCACTGCTCGTCCGGCACGCCGATGACGGCGAGCTCGGCGACCCCCTGGACCCCGGCCAGGGCGCGCTCGATCTCGGCCGGGTAGACGTTGATCCCGCCGGAGATCAGCATGTCCTTGGTGCGATCGACGACCTTGAGGTAGCCGCGCTCGTCCATGCTCCCGAGATCGCCGGAGCGCAGCCAGCCGCCGGGCAGCATCGTCGCCGCCGTCGCCTCGGGATTGCGCCAGTACTCCTTCATCACGTGGGCGCCGCGGACGAGGATCTCCCCCACCGCCCCGGGTTCCGCCGTCTCGTCCGGATCCTCGGCACCGATCCGGACCGCGGTCCCCATGATCGCCTTGCCCGCGTAGCCGGGGTAGGTCGCGGCGTCCTCGGCGCGCAGCGCACTGACCAGCCCGGATGCCTCCGTCATGCCGTAGACCTGCACCAGCGACACCCCGCGCTCGCGATAGGCCTCCAAGAGGTCCAGCCGCACCGGGGCTCCACCGACCGCCGCGGACACCAGCGACGACAGGTCGCGGGTGCCGAAGTCCGGTGACGCCGCCATCCGTTCCCAGAGCACCGGCACGGTGGTCAGCGCCGAGATCCGGTGCTTCTCGATCATTCCGAGGTACCTGTCGGGATCGAAGTCCCGCTCGAGGACCATCGTGCCGCCCGCGTACACGCTGAACTGCATGAAGCACGAGATCACGGCGCCGGTGTAGACCAACGGGACCGCGACCAGGATCCGATCCCGCCAGCTCAGCCCCTCGGACACCACCTTGGCCTCCGCGGGGGCCAGCACGCTGCGGTGTGTCAGGGCCGCGCCCTTCTGCACCCCGGTGGTGCCGGAGGTGTAGCAGAGGAAGGCCACGTCGTCCGCCGCGATCTCCACCGCCGGCGGGGTGGGACCCGCCTCCAACAGCGTGGACCACCGTGGCAGGTCCGACCCGCCCACGCACACCGCGTCGACGTCGGGGACCGAGGCCAGGTTCGGTGCGAGGGCGTCCTCGGTGACGACGACGCGGGGGTCGGCGTCGACGACGAGCGGCGCCAGCTCCCCCGCCGTGAGCCGCACGTTCAGCGGCACGCTCACCGCGCCGAGCTTGAGCGTGGCCAGGATGGTGTGGACGAGCTCGGGCCGGTTGCCCATCAGCGCGCCGACCCGGTCGCCCCGCCGCACCCCGCGGGCGGCGAGGCCCGTGGCGACGGCGTCGCTGATCGCGTCCAGTTCCGCCCACGTGTACTGCTCGTCCCCGCAGATCAGGGCCGTGTGTTCAGGGCGCCAGTGGCCCCAGAATCGGACGAGGTCAGCGAGGTTCACGACCACTCCAGTCGACGTCGACGAGTTCTTCGAGATCCGGGGTCACCCCGAGGGCGACCCCGGTCCAGCCTGACACGTGAGACAGAATTCGTCAATCGTCTCAGCGCACGCGGGGGAACCGTTCCGCGGCATCGGCGTAGACCCCGCGCAGGTCCCTCTTCGCGACCTTGCCGCTGGCCATCCGGGGTAGGGGTCCGTCGTGGGCGATGACGTAGCGCGGCACCTTGTAGTCCGCCAGCCGGGCGCTCGCGAAGGCGACGAGCGCGGCGGGATCCAGGTCGCCGTCGGCGTGCACGACCGCCGCCGGCGTCTCGCCGAACTTGTCGTCCGACACCGGGATGACGGCCACCTCCGCGACTCCCGGGGCCTGCGCGAGGACGGTCTCCAGCTCGGCGGGCGAGATCTTGAGGCCACCCGAGTTGATCATCTCGCCCATCCGGTCGACGTAGGTGAGCAGACCGTCCGCGTCGAGTGTCCCGAGGTCCCCGGTGTGCAGCCAGCCCCCGCGCAGGGCCTGCTTGGTGGCCTCCTCGTTGCGCCAATAGCCAGGGAGCATCCCCGGCCCGCGCATCACGATCTCGCCCACCTCACCGGGCGCACAGTCGCGGTCGTCCGCGTCCACGACCCTGATCCGGGTGAACACCCCGCCCGTGCCGCACTTGTCCGGGTGCACGAGGGCGCCCTCGGCCGACATCGCGGTGGCCGTTCCGCCGATCTCGGTCTGCCCGTAGATCTGGCGCAACGCGACGCCGCGCGGGCGCCACTTCTCCAGCAGGGGCACAGGGACCCGTGCACCCCCGACCCAGGCGGTGGTCAGGTGCTCCATCCGCGCAGACTCGAACCCGGGGACCTGGGATACCTGCTCGAACAGGATCGGCGGCCCGGTGAAGGTGGTGATCCGGGCCTGCTGCAGGACGTCCAGGGCACGCGGCGGGTCGAACCGCGGCTGCAGGTACAGCGTGCCGCCCTGCACGAGGCTGCGGGCCAGGCCCCAGACGACCCCCGCGGCGGTGAACATCGGCAGCACGAGCAGCACCCGGAGGTCGTTGGGCGCCACCGGCTCCCCGAGCGACCACTCGTGCATGATCCCGGCGATCGTCCGGTGGGTGAACACCACGCCCTTGGGTGTGCCCGTGGTCCCGCTGGTGAACACGATCGCCGTGGGGTCGTCCGGCTGGGCGTCGTGGGCGGGCGTGGGCGGGTGCTCCCCGCCGCGCGCCGCACCGACCACCTCCTCGAGACCGAGCGGGGCGAACACCGCCCCGGCCGCCAGCACCTCGTCGAGCAACGGGAGATGGGCGGCGTCGCCGACGACCACGGTGGGCTCGCAGAGCTCCACCAGCGCGCCGAGCTCGGCGGCCAGGAACCGCTGGTTGAAGCCGCAGACCACGGCGCCGACCTTCCAGGCGCCGAGCGCGGCGACGCACCACTCGACCGAGTTGGCGCCGACGATCCCGACCCGGTCTCCCGGGCCGACCCCGGTGTCGCGCAACCGGTGTGCCACACCGTCCGACCAGCCGTCCAGCGCGGCGTAGTCGAGGACGTCCCCGTCGAAGTCGATCGCGGGATGGCCGGGGACCGTGTGCACCCACCACCGCAGGGCGTCGACGACGGTGCCGCTCATGGACTACCTCCAGTGGTGGGTGACGCGGGTCGGGCCAGGTCAGAACAGGCGGGTCATGTCCTCGGTGAGGTTGACCGTCTTGAGCTCGTAGTAGGACTGCAGCGCCTCGGGGCCGGTGTCGCGACCGACGCCCGAGCACTTCACGCCGCCGAAAGGGGCCTCGGTGTTGTAGACGAAGCCGTTGACACTGAAGGTGCCGGTGCGCACCCGGCGCGCCACGTCCGCCGCCTTCCGCGGGTCCGCGGTGAAGACGGCGCCGTGCAGGCCGTACTCCGAGTCGTTCGCGATGGCGACCGCCTGGTCCACGGTCTCGTAGCGGATGACCGAGGCCACCGGCCCGAAGATCTCCTCTTGGGCGATCTTCATGCCGTTCTCCACGCCGGTGAACACGGTGGGCTGGATGAAGGCACCCTTCTCCAGGCCCGCGGGCACCCCGCCACCGGTGGCGACCGTCGCGCCCTCGGCCCTGCCCGCCTCGATGTAGCCGAGCACCCGCTCCTGCTGGCTCTTCGACACCAGCGGCCCCATCGTGGTGGCCGGGTCGAACGGGTCGCCCACCACGAAGGACTCGGCGGTGGCCACCAGCGCGCCCACGACCTCGTCGTACCGGGAGGCGGGGACCAGGACCCGGCTGTAGGCGGCGCAGACCTGGCCGGTGTTGAAGAACGAGCCCATCGCGAGCCCGGCCATGGTGGTCTGCAGGTCGGCGTCGTCGAGCACGATCGCGGCGGACTTGCCGCCGAGCTCCAGCTGCAGGCGCTTGAAGCTGCCGCCCGCCTCCTGGCCGATCTGGCGGCCCGCCGCCGTCGATCCGGTGAAGCTGATCTTGTCGACGCCGGGGTGGGCGACGAGCGCGCGGCCCGCGTCCCGGTCACCGGTGATGTAGTTGAAGACACCGGCGGGCACGCCCGCCTCGTGCAGGGCTTCGGCGATGGAGAACGCGTCGAGCGGCGTCTCCGGGGCGGGCTTGTAGACCACGCTGCAGCCGGACACCAGGGCCGGGAAGATCTTCGACACGGCCATGTTGAACGGCCCGTTCCACGGCGCGATCGAGGCGACCACCCCGACCGGCTCCTTCACCACCGCCGCCGGCCCGTACATGGTCTGCCGGACCTCGGACAGGGTGTCGGTGCGTGCCACGTCGAGGAAGTACTTGCCGACCGCCAGCGCACCCGGGATCTGCATCCCTGCGATCGAGGTCGGCAGACCCATCTCGGCGGTGACCAGGCGGCCGATCTCGTCGAGCCTGGGCTCGATGAGACCGAGGGCGCGCTCCAGCACGTCGGCGCGCTCGGCCGGGCTCTTCGTCCGCCACACGCCGTCGTCGAACGACCGGCGCGCGGCCTTGACCGCGGCGTCGACGTCCTCGGCGTTCGCGTCCGGGGCCTCCCCGATGATCTCCTCCGTGGACGGGGACACCACCGGGATCCGGACGGAGGACGAGGGCTTGCGCCACTCGCCGTCGATCAGCAGCTCGTCGCGAATCGTCATGAGCGGTCCTCTCAGCGGTTGAGGTAGCCGGCGTCGACCGGGAAGGTCACGCCGGTCACGTAGCGGGCCTCGTCGGAGGCCAGGTAGACCATCGCGTTGCTGATGTCCACCGGTTCGACCAGCGGCACCGGCATCGGGTTCTGGTAGTTCGGGCTCCCCGCGATCTCGGGGAACTCCTGCACGAACGCGCCGTAGGGCTCGTTGACCACCATCGGGGTGTTCACGCCGGTCGGGTGGATCGTGTTCACGCGGATCATGTGCTTCGCCAGCTGCGAGGCGTAGAGCCGCATCAGCCCGACGACACCGTGCTTGGCCGCCGAGTACGCCGCCTGCCCCGGGACCGTGTTCAGCCCGATCGACGACAGTCCCGCCGCCGAGCTGGTGATCAGCACCGAGCCGCCCCGGCCCCGGTCGATCATGCCCGGCAGACAGGTCTCCATCGTGCGCCAGACGCCGGTCAGCAGGACGTCGATGCCGTCGAACCAGGCCTGTTCCTGCTCGCCCTCGTTGATCACCGGCATGATCCCGGCGTTGGGCAGCACGGTGTCCACGTGCCCGAACTCCCGGATGCCCGCCTCGTACGCGGACTGCAGCGAGACCTTGTCCCGTACGTCGGCCACCCGCGCGACGATCCGCCCGTCGACGCCTTCGACGAGCGCGACGGTCTCGTCGAGGTCCTCCTTGGTGGCCATCGGGTAGAACACCGACGGGATCTGCTCGCAGATGTCCACCGCGATGATCGCGGCGCCCTCCTCGGCCAGCCGGACCGCGTGCGAGCGCCCCTGGCCCCGTGCCGCACCGGTGATGAAGGCGACCTTGCCCTCGAGCCTGCCCATGGACGTCGACTCCTTCGTCTCGCGGCGGCGTCGTCGCCACCCGATGCTCAGCCTATGGGCATTAGGTGAGACGTGTCCACGACCACACCAGGGACCTGCACGTGACCGGAACGGTCACGTGTGGAGCTGCTCCAGCAGTCCGGGGAGCCGCCCGAGGCGAGCGCGACGGTCGGCGCGGAACACGGCATTGGTCTCCAGGCGCTCGCGGTCGTCCTCGAAGGGGAGCAGGAGCACCGGCTCGTCCGCGAAGGCCTTACGCGTGGCGCCGTACCTCGCCCCGCAGATGGTGAAGGCCTGCCCCGCGGACACCAGCGGCACGAGATCGGCGTGTGTGGTGTGCACCGGCAGCCGCCCGGTCACCCCGTGTCGGGACAACATTGTCTCGGCGGCGTGCGCCACGAACGGCGCGGACGAGGCCTTGAGAAAGGTGTAGGGCAGGTGCGCGAGCTCGGCCAGCCGCACGGACTCCCTTCCGTCGAAGCCCGAGCCCCGCGCCACGACGACGCGGAGCGGTTGCGCCTCGACGACGACCGCAGTCAGCGCGGGGTCCTCGACCCGCCCGTGCACGAACGCCACGTCGACGTCCCCCGCGAGCACCGCGCGCAGCAGCGGGGCCGTACTCGCGGGCCGCTGTCGCACGTCGAGACCCGGGAGTTCCTCCCGGACGAGCGCGAGGAAGCGGGCGCGCAGGTCCGGCGAGACCTCCGGCGCCGTCCCCAGCGTGACCGACCGCCGCGGCGACGCCTCGGGCAGCAGGGCGGGGAGGGCGTCGACCTGCGCGACGATCGCCCGCGCCTCACCGATCAATGCTCGGCCGGCGTCGGTGAGCGTGATCCGGTGGTAGTCGCGGGTGAACAGGGCGGCGCCGAGCTCGGCCTCCAGGTCGCGGACCCGCCTGCTCAGCGGCGAGGTCGCCATGCCGAGCCGCTCCGCCGCCCGCGAGAAGCTCGCCTCCTCGGCCACGGCGACGAAGTACCGGAGGTGGCGCAGCTCCACGACGCCGAGCATAGTCACCTACATCTGTTAGGTTGCGGAGCATGGACCTCGACTGGTCAGCGGCCGACCTCGCCTTCCGCGACGAGGTGCGCGCCTTCCTGGAGGAGAAGCTCACCCCGGACCTTCGCCGGGCGGGCCGGCTCATGACCAGCGTGTACGCCGACCACGAGGCGAGCATGGCGTGGCAGGCGATCCTGCACGAGCGTGGCTGGGCCGCACCCGCGTGGCCCGTCGAGTACGGCGGGGCGGGCTGGACCGTGACCCAGCGCTACCTGTTCGCGCGCGAGTCCGTCCTGGCCGGCGCTCCCTCGCTGTCCCCCATGGGGATCAACATGGTCGCGCACGTGCTCATGAGGTTCGGGACGGCGGCCCAGAAGGACTGGTTCCTGCCGCGGATCCTCACCGGCGAGGTGTTCTTCTGCCAGGGCTACTCCGAACCCGAGTCGGGTTCCGACCTCGCGTCGTTGCAGATGTCCGCCGTGTCCGACGGTGACGACCTGGTCTGCACCGGCAGCAAGATCTGGACGACTCACGCCGCCGAGGCGAACTGGATGTTCTGCCTGGTCCGGACCACGAGGTCGGAGCGCAAGCAGCAGGGCATCACGTTCCTGCTGATCGACATGACCTCGCCGGGCGTCGAGGTGCGGCCGCTGGTCATGACCTCCGGCGAGATCATCCAGAACCAGGAGTTCTTCGACGGCGTCCGGGTGCCGAAGGCGAACGTCGTCGGCGCGATCGACGACGGCTGGACCGTGGCCAAGTACCTGCTCCAGTTCGAGCGCGGCGGATCGGCGATGGCACCGAAGCTGCAGGTCATGGCGGACGAGGTGGCCGCGGTGGCGGCGATGGAGGACTCCCCCGTCTTCGCGGCGAGACTCGCCGACGCGCGGATCAGGATCGACGCCCTGGAGGTGCTCGAGTTCCGCGTGCTCACCGCAGTGGCCGAGGGTCGGGACCCCGGCGCGGGCGCCTCGCGGATGAAGATCATCGGCACCGAGCTCAGCCAGACGCTGACCGAGCTGCTGCTCGAGGCGGCGGGTCCGCGCGGACGGGCCTACCAGCCGCACGCGACCCGGCCGGGGGGTCCCGTCGACGGGTTCACGCCGCCGGCCGACGGCTACGTCGGCGGCGAACCGTGGCAGGCCGTCGCCCCGCTTCGGTACTTCAACGACCGCGCCGGGACCATCTACGCCGGAAGCAACGAGATCCAGCGCAACATCATCGCCAAAGCCGCATTGGGGCTCTGACTCATGGACTTCACCCTCACCGCGGAGCAGGACCTGCTGCGGCGGTCCCTGGCCGACTACCTCGCCGATCACTACGACCTCGGGCGCAGCCGGGCCGCCGCGTGGTCGGCGGAGGGCTGGCAGCCGGAGGTCTGGCGTGCCTTCGCCGACGATCTCGGCATCCTCGGCGCCGCACTCCCCGAGGAGGGCGGCGGGCCGGTCGAGACGATGGTGGTCGCCGAGGAGCTCGGCCGCGCCCTCGTCGTCGAGCCGTTCGTGGACACCGCCGTGCTCGGCGGCGGGGTGTTGCGCCGCGCCGGCGCCGCGGACGAGCTGAAGGGCCTCGTCGCCGGGTCCGTGCGGATCGCCCCCGCGCTCCAGACCGACGTCGGCGCGCGCCGGGTGGATGGGGGCTGGGCGCTCACCGGCACCGCGGCCGTCGTGGTCGGGTTTCCGCAGGCCACCCATGTGCTGGTCGACGCGGCGGACGGTTTGTTCCTGGTCACCGCCGACTCGTCGGGCCTCGACGCGCACCCCTACCGCACGATCGACGACCGGCACGCGGCGGACCTGCGGTTCACCGACGTCCCCGGCACGCGTCTGGGCACCCGGGACCTGCTCGAGCCCGCGCTGGACGAGGCGACCGCCGCCACCTGCGCGGAGGCGGTGGGCTGCATGCGGAAGGTCCTCGCGGACACCGTCGGGTACACGAAGGAGCGCCGCCAGTTCGGCCAGGCGATCGGCTCCTTCCAGGTCCTGCAGCACCGGATGGTGGACATGGACCTCGAGCTGGAGCTGGCGGTGTCCGCGGTCTACCGGGCTTTCCTGACCTCGGAGGCGGAACGCGCCAAGGCGGTCTCGGCCGCGAAGGTCACTGTGGGCCGGGCCGCCCGGTTCGTCGGCCAGAGCGCGGTGCAGCTGCACGGGGGCATGGGGATGACCCAGGAGCTCGCGATCGGGCACTACTTCAAGCGGCTCACGGCCTTCGAGTACGAGTTCGGCACCGCCGACACCCATCGGCGTCGCTACCTGCGCTCCGTCTAGACACCAGCCATACCTCAGTCGCGGGGGGATCGCCGCGGGGGGAAGCCCGCGAACAACTCGGCCGGGGTGAGCTCGACCAGGGCGCGCCGGGCCGAGGCGTTCTCGGCGTCGTAGGCCGGACGCAGCCGGTCCCGCAGGAGGCGCTTCGCGGCGCGCACTCCGCCCGGAGGCAGGGCCGCGACCGTCCTGGCCATCTGAACGGCCGCGTCCCGGACCCCGTCGTCGGTGTCCGAGTAGCGGTTGAGCAGCCCGATCTCCGCGGCCCGCGGACCTGCGACCTCGCCGGTCAACAGCACCTCGGCGGCCCGGGAGGCGCCGAGCAGCTCGGGCAGCAGCCAGGTCAGGGCCGGATAGCCGTAGGACATCCCGGTGACCGCGAAGCGCGTGCCGGGCCCACCGACCCGCAGGTCCGCGCACGCGGCCAGCAACGCCCCGACCCCGTAGGCGATCCCCTGCACCGCGGCGACGGTCGGCACCGGAGCGGTGAACCACCGCCACAGCCATTCCTCGCGTTCGAGGCCCAGCCGCAGGCTCTCGTCCGCGGAGAGGGCACGCATCTCGTGGATGTCCCACCCCGCCGACAGCGCGCGCCCGCCCGCGCCCGCGAGCACGAGCGCCCGCACACCGTCGAGGTCGGCCAGCACAGCGTCCAGCTCGTACTGGGCGTTGCGATCCAGAGCGTTGTGGGAGTCGGGACGGTCGATCTCGACGAGGACGATCCCGTCTCCCAGCTCATGGCGATGGAGCGTCACCGGTCGAGCACGATCCCGGCCGCCACCCGGTCCCAGGCCGCGCCGGGCCCGTCCCCGCGAAGGGCGGCCTTGCGGACCTTCCCGGTCGGGGTGCGCGGTAGCTCCGCCGCGATCTCCACGTAGCGCGGCACCATGAATCGAGGCATGCGGGAGGCGAGGAACGCGATCAGCTCGGCGGGGTCCAGGGCCATCCCGTCCGCGGGCACCACGACGACCTTGATGTCGTCGTCCGACACCCCGACGGAGAGCCGGTCGAGCGCCGCCAGCTCCGATGGGACGGCCACGCAGGCGCAGTCCTGCACCGCCGGGTGGGCGCGGATCTCCGCCTCGACCTCGAACGACGACACGTTCTGCCCCTTGGTGCGCAGGTAGTCCGCGACCCGGTCGACGAAGAAGAAGTTCCCGTCGGCGTCTCGGCGCAGCACGTCCCCGGTGTGGAACCAGCCGTTGCGCCAGGCCGTGGCGGTCGCTTCCCAACGGCCCAGGTAGCCGGTCATCATCAGCCACGGAGCGTGCGTCCGGACGATCAGCTCGCCGGGCTCGCCCGGCGGCAGCTCGAAGTCGTCCGGATCCACCACCCGCGCCTCGTACAGGGGGTGCAACCGCCCGCACGTGCCCGCGACCTCCGGGTCCGCCACCGCCAACGGAAACCCGATCTCGGTCATGCCCCAGCCGGTGGACACCCGTACGCCGAACCGGTGGGCGAACTCGCGATGGTTCGCCGGTAGCGGCATGAGCAGGACTCTGGCCAGTGGGTTGTCCGCGTCGTCCGGCTGCTCGGGCGCGCTCGCCAGCAGGGGGCCGAAACCGAGTAGGTGGACGTGAGTGCAGCCGTGGGCCCGGACGTCCGGCCAGAACTCGCTCGCGCTGAACCGGGGCCGCATGACCACCCGCAGGCCTTTGATCGCCGCATAGGTCAACATGACCTTGCCTGCGGCGTGAAAGGTGGGCCACGGCGCGTAGCAGGCGCCGTCGGGGTACTCCCCGTCGTCGTCCGGGAACATCTGCATCGCGCCGGAGTGCAGGTTCGCCCACGGCATCACCACGCCCTTGGACGGCCCGGTGGTGCCGGAGGTGTAGATCACCGCGTACGGGTCCCGCTCACGTGGCGGGTCGTCGGTCGCGAGCTCGTGGCCGCTCAGGAGGTCCGCCAGGCGCACCGCGGGCACGCCCACCGACGGGAGCTCGTCGTCGACCGTCACCAGGTGGCGCAGCGCGGGGACCGTGAGGTCCGCGATCCGCGCGGCCAGGGCGTTCGTCGTCACCAGGACGACCGCTCCCGAGTCGGTGAGGGTGTGTTCGAGCGTCCGACCTCGGAACTCCGTGTTGACCGGCACCTCGGCGGCCTTCAGCCAGGCGGTGCCGAGCCAGCAGACGTGGGCGAGCGGGGTCGCGTCGAGCATCACGGCCACCCGGTCCCCCGGGCCCACCCCGAGCCCACGTAGGCCGGCGGCGAAGCGCAGCGCGTCGCGGTGGAACGCGGCGTTGGTGTAGCCGGGTGAGCCGTCGACGCAGTCGATGAGCCTGCCGTCGGGGTCGGCAGCGGCCCGCCGGGCGAGGAGCACCGGCAGGGGCGGGGCGAGGGGCGCGTCGAGCCCCCGCACGGAGGGGGAAGGGGCGGTGGTGGTCATGACCGGCTCCACGGGACGTCGGCGGTGAGGGAACGGTGCAGGATCTGGGTGGCCTTCTCGTTGCGGCCCAGCACGAGTGCCGGGATCCCGCTGCGCGGCAGGCTGTCCGACACCGACTTCGCCACCACCCAGTCCTCGTCCCGCACGGCGTGCAGCACGATCTCCCAGTTCTTCGCCCGGAAGCGGAGCGCCTTGTCGGTGGTCGGCAGCTCCGGGACCAGGAACCACAGGTCGACGATGCTGCGGCCGAGGTCCCCGGGGTCCGGGCGGACGCTCCAGATCTCGAAGTGGGCGGGGGCCAGCGCGATGATCGAGCCCGGGTAGCAGGTGAAGCTGGCGATGGCGTACTCGGTGAACTCGCCGTAGTCGACGTCCTCGCCCCGGAAGTCCTCGATCCCCCGGCGCGCCACGACCATCCGCCAGTTCTTCCCGAACGGGTCGCACTTGTAGACGTTGGTGTGGAAGAAGGGCCCGACGGTCTGTGGGTGCACGAACTGCAGGTGGTAGGCGTCGGTGAAGCCGTCCATCACGGTCTTCCAGTTCACGTCCAGCCGGAAGGTCTCGTGGCGGTACAGCGCCGCGTCCGCCACGCCGCAGCACGCGATGTCGCGGTCCAGCTCGGGACCGAACCAGGTCGCCATGTCGAACGACGCCTCCGGGTCCGGGTGCATCCACACCAGACCCGCGTACTCCTGCACCGGGTAGTGCACACCGGCCGCGTCCACGGCGGTGAGCACGCCGTCCGACCTGGTGACGGTGATCCCCTCCGGTGTGTGGACCAGGTCCTGGCCGCCGTGGGCCACGATCCGCGGGTGCGCGGTGAAGACCGCGTCGTACTCTGCCCGCAGGTGATCGGGGTCGTGGTAGCGCGCGGCGTCGATCCACATCGGCTCGTCCGCGTAGTCCGTGGTGCGGGTGTCGATGAACGTCAGCAGGTGCTCCCGCATCGCCCGCCTGGTGTCCGGGTGCACGCCGACCTCCTGTCGTCGATGACGTGGGATCAGTGTGTCTGTGATACAAATTTTGTCAAGTGATACATCGGAGGTGGCCATGAGTGCCCGAGGCTTCACCGGCGGCCGTCGGACCAGTGGTCCACAGCGGACGGACACCCGCGACGCCCTGCTGGCCGCCGCGGAGGAGTGCTTCACCCGCTTCGGCGTGGCGCGGGTGAGCATGGACGAGGTCGCCGCGGCCGCCGGCGTCTCCCGACCCACGCTCTACCGCCATTTCGGCGACCGGGAGTCGCTGGTCCGGGCGATCGTGTTCGCGCGGGCCGACCGGCTGGTGGAGCGGGTGCGGCGGGTCGTCGACGCGGAGCAGGGGCTCGCCGACAAGCTCGTCGCCGGGATGCTGTTCGTCGTCCAGATCGGCCGGGGGGACGAGTTCATCCGCGAGATGCTGCGGACCGGCTCACCCCAGGGCACCAACCCGCTGATGGCGGCGCACGCGGCGTCCGACGCCTTCGCCGAGGCGGTCTGGGCGGACACCCTGAGGCCGGCGGGAGTCGACTTGCCGATGGCCTACCGCTGGCTCACCTCGGTGACGTTCATGCTGCTCGACTGGCACGACTACGACGAGCTGTCCGAGGAGTACCGCCGCGCGATCCTGCACCGGTTCCTCGTCCCGGCGTTCGTCCGGGAATCCTCGCCGTGATCAACCGGATCCTGGCGGGGACCGCCCACGTGCTCCGCGACCCCAGCGTCGAGCAGGTGCTCGAGGAGCTCTACGCCCGCGCCCAGCGCGTCGCGGACGAGGCCCGCGAGGTCGAGGGAGCCGTCGGGGACTTCGGGTTCTCCGTGCGACCCGTCCAGGGCGAGCTGCTGTACCTGCTGGCCCGGGCCGCGCGCGCCCACACGGCCGTGGAGTTCTGCTCGTCCGAGGGCGCCACCGCCGTGTACCTCGCCGCGGCGGTGCGGGACAACGGCGGCGGGCTCGTGATCGGCGCCGACCCGCGACCCGAGAAGGTCGCGGCGGCCCGCGAGACCCTGGCCGCGGCGGGACTCGCCGACTTCGTGGACCTGCGGTGCGGCGATCCCGTCGAGGTGCTGGCCGACCTCCCCGAGCCCGTCGACCTGGTCGCGGTGGACGGCTGGCCGGAGCTCGCCGCCCCCTCGCTCGCCCGCCGGACCCTGGACGTGCTCGCCCCACACCTGCGGCCGGGCGCACTGGTCCTCAACGACGGCCGCGAGCCGGACTACCTCGACCTCGTCCGGGACCCGAGCGGCCGGTTCCGGACCACACTGCTCGACGTGGGAGTGCTGTCGTATGTGGACTGACCCGCCGACCCCCGTCGCCCACCGGGACGAGCTGCCCGAGCCGGGCTCCTTCGTGACCACGGACGTCCGCGGCACCCCCGTCCTGGTGGTCCGCCAGGACGACGGCACGATCGCCGTGTTCACCAACGTCTGCCGCCACCGCGGCGCCCGCGTCGAGACCGCCGCCGCGGGCCGCCGCAAGATGTTCAGCTGCCCGTACCACCGGTGGTGCTACGCCCGGGACGGCGGCATCCGCTCGATGCCGTTCGACGACGGGTTCGTGGGCGTGGACCGCGTGGACCGGTCCCTGCTGCGGCTATCCGCCGCCGAGCACGCGGGCCTGGTCTGGACCGCCACCGCGCCGCGCCTCGACTGGGGCGACACCCGCCTGGTGCGCGCCGAGCACGCCGAGGTGGACCGCCCGGTCTCGGAGGTTCACGCCGAGCTCCCCGCGGGCTGGGACGAAGCGGGCCTGCGGGTCACCGAACGGGGCCCGCACCTGGAGGTCCGGTCGGTCCGCCCCGCGGGACCCCGCCTGGCCACGACCGCGACGGACCTGTGGGTCCTCGCCCTCGACTGAGCAGTTGACCTGCATTTACTAATAATGTTAGCTTAAACCGCACGGGGTCAGGGCAGATCGACGCCCCGCAGGAAGGCCTGCACCATCGCCACGAACCGACGCTCGTCCTCCTCGGCGGAGGCGGGCTGCGGCTCAGGGTCGAGCTCCTGCAGCGCCGATCGGCCGGTGGCGGTGCTGATCGCGGACCCGAGCACCATCCGATGCACCCCTTCGAGGAGGAAGAGATGCATGTCCGCCGGCACCCCGTGCGCCCCCAACAGGAGCGCGTACTGCCGGTAGAGCCGCACGAGGAGCGGCTGCGGGAGGTGCTCGACCACCAGCGGCACCGCTCGCGGGTGTCGCAGCAGCGAGCGGCGGAACAACGTCGACTCCTCCACCAGCCACTCCCGCCAGCCGCCGGGCTCCGGGTCCGGCACCCGCCCGCTGTCGAGCACCACGATCCGGGCGACCTCCGCGAGGATCTCCGCCTTGTCCGCGAAGTGGTTGTAGAGCGAGGGCGCCCGCACGTCCAGCGCCGCCGCGACGCGCGCCAGGCTCAGCGTCGCGGGCCCACTCTCGTCCACGATGGACAACGCGGCGCGGGCCGCGGCGTCCCGCGTGATGATCGGCCTTCGCCCCATCCCCCGACCCTATTCCCTTGACGGAGGACGCCCGACGATGCGCACCACCACCGTTCTCGACGCCCTGTCCGCCTGGTCCCGCCGGCGCCCCGACGCCCCCGCGCTGCAGGACCCCGACCGCTCCTACTCCTGGCGAACCCTCGTCGAGGCGCAGGACCGGGTGGCGAGCCGCCTCGTGGCCACCGGTGTCCGGCCCGGCGACCGGGTCGGCATCGTGGGCCCGTTGTCGGCGGACTGGGCCGTGGCCGCACTGGGAGTGCTGCGCGCGGGAGCGATCGTCTGCCCGCTCAACGAGCGGCTCGGGGCCTTCGAGCTGAAGGAGGTGCTCGACCGGGTCACCCCGACCCTGGTCGTGGCCGCCGAGACACATCGAGCCGTGCTCGCCGGCATCCTGCAGGCACCGCCGATCCTGCCCCTCGAGGGCATCGAGGTCGTATCGGGGCAGACCGATCTCCCCGATCTGGCCCGCGACCCCTCTCGGCCGGCGGCGATCATCCCGACGTCGGGTTCCACCGGCCTACCCAAGGGTGTGGTCTACACGCACCCCTCGATGCTGGGCGCGTTCTTCGAGTGGACCCTGCAGGCCCCTGAGCTCGTCGGGGCACGGGCGCTCAACGTCAGCGCGTTCTCCTTCGCCGCAGGGCTGCTCAACGGCCTGCTCGGCCCGCTGGTGCTCGGAGGCAGCGTGGTCCTGCTCCCCCGCTGGAACCCGCAGACGGCACTGGAGCTGATCCGGGACGAGGAGATCTCCACCTTCGCCGCCACCACCATCTTCTACGAGCAGATGGCGGCCCTGCCCGAGTTCGCCGCGGCCGACCTGTCCTCGCTGACGGTGGCGTTCACCGGTGGCAACCCGGTCACCGCGGAGCTCATCGCGGCCTGGTCGACCAAGGGTGTCGGACTGCGGCAGGCGTACGGGCTCACCGAGTCGTCATCGAACGTGACCTGGCCGACCGTCGAGCAGTCGATCGACAGCCCCGAGTCGGTCGGCGCGGGCGGGATCCTCACCCGCGTCGTCGTCACCGACGCCGACGGCACCCCCTGCGCCGAGGGCGAACCCGGAGAGATCAGGATCTCCGGACCGGGTGTCGCCGCAGGCTACTGGAATGATGCCGACCTGACCGCGGACACCTTCGGGGACGGCTGGCTGCGCACCGGAGACGTCGGGGTGGTCGACGCCCACGGTGCACTCCGGATCGTCGGCCGCACGAAGGACATGATCATCTCCGGAGGAATGAACGTGTACGCCGCCGAGGTCGAGCGCGCGGCGCTCAGCCTGTCCGGCGTCCTCGAGGTCGCCGTGATCGGGGTGCCGGACGACGAGTTCGGCGAGGCCCCGGCCCTCCTGCTGCGCACGGCCGCGTCCCCGGGCACCGAACTGGACGCCGACACCGTGCTCGCGCACTGCAGGCAACGGTTGGCCGCCTACAAGATGCCCCGCTACGTCGTCTTCTCCGCCGATCCGCTGCCCCGCACGTCCAGCATGAAGATCGACAAGGCGGCGCTCCGACTGCGGCACGCGGACATCCCCACCCATCACACGCGGCACGGCCGCAAGCCCCAACCCGCCTGAGGAGGCGATCAACGATGACCCTCGATGCCGACATGCGGGACCACGCCTTCCGCACGATGCTGCGGCACGTCGAGAAGGAGACGACCGACGAGTTCACGTCGGTCTCCACGTCCGAGGCGGTCGAGTACCGCGATCGGGAGACCGCGGCGCTGGAGCGTGACCGCGTCTTCGGCGAGGTGCCCTTCATCGTCGGGCACGGCTCGGAGATCGCGAGCCCGAACGAGTTCCTGACCCGCAGGCTCCCGCGCAACAATGTCATCGTGATCCGACAGCGCGACGGCGGGGTGAAGGCCTTCGTGAACGCCTGCCGCCACCGCGGAGCCCAGCTCGTCGAGGAGGCCTCCGGGCGCTGCCGGATCTTCTCGTGCCCCTACCACCGCTGGTCCTACGACCCGAGCGGCGAGCTGCGCACCGTCACGCTCGACGACACCTTCGGCGACCTCGACCGGGAGCGCAACGGGCTGGTCGAGCTGCCGGTCGAGGAGCGGCACGGCTTCCTCTGGATGATCGACAACGCGCAGCGCACGATCGACGTCGAATCCTGGCTCGGCCCCGAGATGGACGCCGTCCTCGCGGGATACCGGATCGAGGACCTGGTCAGCGTCACACCCCAGAGCTTCGACCGGCCCACCAACTGGAAGATCATGCAGGACGGCTTCCTGGACAACTACCACGTGCGTTATGCCCACCCGAACACCGCGGGCAAGGTGCTGCACACCAACAAGCTCGCGCTGGAGGACTTCGGGCGCCACTTCTGGTTCCTGGCCGCCCGCAAGAGCATCGACCGCTTCATCGGTGAGGACCCGGCGAGCTGGGACGAGGGCGACATCGGCAAGCACACGATCGAGAGCTGCTTCCTCGCCCCGAACAGCATGATCCTCAAGCACGCCACGCACGTGGAGTTGTTGACCTTCCGGCCCTACGGCGACGACCCCGGCGAGTCCGTGATGGAGATGCGGGTCATGGCGCCCACCACCGAGGCGACCGGGCTCGACCAGGAGGCCTGGGACCGGCTCTGGGCGAAGAACTGGAAGATCATGATCTCGATCATCCACGACGAGGACTTCCCCATCCTGGAAGGCTCGCAGCAGGCGATGCGCAGCCTCGACGCCGGGACGATGCGGTTGGGCCGCAACGAGCTCGGCAATCACCTGTTCCGTCGGGAGCTGGAACGTCTGGTCTCCATCGAGCCCGGCGAGACCTGATGGGGGCCACCGTGAGCCCCGAACTCGTCCGGCTCCGGCGCACCGAAGGGCTCTCCGCCGCAGCGGCAGCAGTCCTCGACCGGGCTGCGGGGTTCGACGCGGAGATGGGTTTCGGCCCGCCGCTGCGCGCCGATCCCCTCACCGACGCGGACACCGTGCTGGAGATCGACACCTGCCTGCACCGCCACGATGTCGGACACCCCGAGGACTACGTGCTCGCCGCCGTCGTGGTGGTGCGCGAAATCCGGCCGGGGACCGCGGTCGTCGAGCTCGTCGTCGATCCCGAACGGCGGTCCATCGGGGTCGCGACAGCGGTCGTCGAGGCCCTCGGCACGGATCCCTCGCAGGGCTGGGTCGACACCGGGGCGCGGGCCCTGCGGGCGAGTGCCTACGGCAGCCATCCGGCGGCGGAGCGGCTCGCGCGTCGCTTCGGCGTGGGGTCATCCGGGGTTCGCCATCACCTGGTGCTCCCGGCCGAGGACAGGCCGACCCCGGGTCCCGCACCGGTGGTGCGCGACCGTCTCCCGGGAGAGCCGCCGACACCACCACGGTTCGGCGGTGACCTGGGCGAACCGGATCGCGCGGCCGTGGTGCTCGGCTTCGACGCAGGGTTCGCCCGAGTCGTGCGGGCCGATCGGCAGGGACTGCACGAGCACACCGCCCGCCCCGCAGCGATCCTCGGCCTCGAGGTGCCCGGCGGGCCGCCAGGGACGCGGCGCAACGCAGCGGGGCGGGTGATCGCGGGATCGGTCGGATGGCTGCGCGAGCAGGGCGGGCGGTCCGTCGAGGCGCTGGTCGACGGCGCAGACGAGGACGTGCTCGAGGCCTTTCGCGCCCATCGTTTCGAGCACGATCGCAGCGACCTGACCTTCCGGATCCCGCGGGCCCCTGCCTAGACCGGCCCGCCGCGCCAGACGCCGATCTCCTCGCCCGACACGTACTCGGCCTCGTCGGAGAGCAGGAACGACACCGTCGAGGCGAGTGCGGTGGGCGGGATCCGCGGCCAACGCCGGTCCATCTCGGCGACGGCGTCGGAACCCTCGGCCTCGACCATGTCGGTGAGCACGTACCCGGGCAGCACGCTGTTGACCGTGATCCCGCGCCGCGCCGTCTCCTTGGCCAGTGCTCTCGTCATCCCCTGCAGTCCCGCCTTGGCCGCGGCGTACGCGGCGGTCGTCGGCATCGGGTGGCGCTCGGCGGCGGGACTGGTGAAGAACACGAGCCGGCCCCACCCCTGCTCGTACATCGCCGGCAGGGCCGCGTGGGCCAGGTAGAAGGCCGCGCTCAGGTTCACCGCGAGCACCCGGTCCCAGTCCCTCGGGCTCTGCCCGCGGACCGATCCGGAGAGGTTGATCCCGGCGTTGTGCACGAGCGCGGTGGGCGGCCCGAGGGTGTCCGCGGCCCGCGCGACGAGCCCGGCCGCCTCGTCCGCGTCGCCGACGTCCGCGCGCAGCGCGCAGGCCGTCCCGCCCGCGTCGGTGATCTCGGCGACCAGCGCCGTGGCGGCCTCCTCGCTCGCCGCGTAGTTGACCGCGACGGCGAACCCGTCCGCGGCGAGCCTGCGGGAGAGCTGCGCGCCGATGCCGCGCGCTCCCCCGGTCACGAGTGCGACCTTCACCCTCGACCTCCTTCGGTCCGTACAGCTAGCCTAAAGCCATAAGGTTCGTGGCGAGGAGGCCTAGATGTGCTGCCCGGACAGGTTGGTCAACCGGGTGATGGGTGGTTGACCTCCGAGGGCGGTGTGGGACCTGTGGTGGTTGTACTCGTGGAGGAACGCCGGAAGTGCCTTTCGGCGTTGTGACTCGCTGGCGTAGAAGCGTCGGAACGCCCAGCGGTCAGCGAGGGTGCGGTGGAAGCGTTCGATCTTACCGTGAACCGTCCTGGCCGGTGGAGAGGCTCCTGATCTAGCAAGGAGACTGGAGCTGTGG